>CAWUJR010000500.1:0-3315 GCA_963922375.1 uncultured Robbsia sp. | reverse complement strand
AGCGTGCCGGAGACCCAAATATCGTCGCCAACGCGGGCACCATCGCGCCGCAGCGCGAGCCCGTGCGGAATATCGCCGAAGATCGTGATACTGATGGTCAGCGGGCCTGCGGTCGTGTCGCCGCCGACCAGTTCGCAATCGAAACGCTCGGCCAGCGCGAACAGCCCAGCGGAAAACGCGTCGAGCCATTCAGCATTCGCTTCAGGCAGCGCCAGCGACAACGTGAAACCGGCGGGTGTCGCACCCATCGCCGCCAGATCGGAAAGATTCACCGCGAGCGCCTTATGCCCGAGGCGGAACGGATCGACGTCCGGTAGAAAGTGACGCCCGGACACGAGCATATCGGTGGATACCGCGTACTCCGCACCGGGACGCGTGCGCAATAACGCGCAGTCATCGCCGATTCCCAGATGCGCTGCGCGGCCGTGCGCCCGGGCGCTTCGGGCGCGTTGCAGGAAAAAACGGTCAATCAGATCAAATTCGCTCAGCATGCGGAAATAATGCAGTTTTTTTACAATAATGAAACGATTGGGCGTCCCGATGTTCGGGAAGCTCCGGCCAGACAACGTGCAGCGATAGTGCAAAGATAGCGCAGCGACGCGCGATGGACCCAGTGCTTTTCGGACGATCGTGCCGGGAACGCGGAAAATTCCCAATAATTGGCGCTACAATGCGCGGTCGCTTTCCTTTTGATCCCGCTTGATTCGCAGGTTCTCATGTCCACATCAGTGAATGCAAAACTGCGCGAGGCCGCGCTCGATTATCACGAATTCCCGACGCCGGGCAAGATCTCGGTCACGCCGACCAAGCAATTGCTCAATCAGCGCGATCTGGCGCTGGCGTACTCGCCCGGCGTGGCGGCGGCGTGCGAAGAGATCGTTGCCGACCCGTTGAACGCCGCGCGCTTCACCGCGCGCAGCAATCTGGTGGGCGTGGTGACGAATGGTACCGCGGTCCTGGGTCTGGGCAATATCGGCCCGCTCGCATCGAAGCCGGTGATGGAAGGCAAGGCGGTCCTGTTCAAGAAGTTCGCCGGGATCGACGTCTTTGACATCGAGTTGAACGAAACCGACCCGATGAAGCTGGTCGACGTGATTGCGGCGCTTGAACCCACGTTCGGCGGGATCAACCTCGAAGACATCAAGGCACCCGATTGCTTCGTGGTTGAGCGTGAATGCCGCAAGCGGATGAAGATTCCGGTGTTTCACGACGATCAGCACGGCACGGCGATCGTGGTCGCGGCCGCGGTGACCAACGGCCTCAAAGTGGTTGGCAAAGCGGTGTCGGAAGTAAAGGTGGTGTCGTCCGGTGCCGGTGCGGCAGCGCTGGCCTGTCTGGACTTGTTGCTGGATATCGGCGTCAAGCTGGAAAACATCACCGTGACCGATCTGGCCGGCGTGGTGTACAAGGGCCGTACCGAACTGATGGATCCGGACAAGGAGCGTTTTGCACGCGAGACCAGTGCCCGCACGTTGCTCGAGGCCATCGACGGTGCCGACATTTTTCTCGGACTGTCCGCCGGCGGCGTGCTGAAGCAGGAGATGGTCAAGAAGATGGCCGACCGGCCGCTGATCTTGGCACTCGCGAACCCGAATCCGGAAATCCTGCCGGAGCTGGCGCTCGAAGTGCGTCCAGACGCGATTCTCGCGACGGGCCGTACCGACTATCCGAACCAGGTCAACAATGTCCTGTGCTTCCCGTTCATCTTCCGTGGTGCGCTGGACGTGGGCGCGACCACCGTGACGCGGGAAATGGAAATCGCTGCAGTGAATGCGATCGCCGAGCTTGCGCGCCAAGAGCAAAGCGACATCGTCGCGACGGCCTATGGCATTCAGGATCTTTCGTTCGGTCCCGAATATCTGATTCCGAAGCCGTTCGATCCGCGTCTGATCGTGAAAGTAGCGCCGGCGGTCGCGAAGGCGGCGATGGCATCCGGCGTTGCCACGCGTCCGATCGAGGACATGGATGCGTACGAGCAGCATCTGCAGCAGTTCGTGTATCAAAGCGGCACGATCATGAAGCCCGTATTCCAGGTCGCGCGCGCGGCGACCGCGGAGCAGAAGCAGATCGTGTTCAGCGAAGGCGAAGAAGAGCGCATCCTGCGTGCGGTGCAGATCCTGGTCGATGAGAAGATCGCTTTCCCGATCCTGGTCGGTCGCCCGGCGGTGATTCAGCAACGGATTACCCGCTACGGTTTGCGCCTGGTGCAGGACCACGACTTCCGTGTCGTCAATCCGGAGTTCGACGAGCGCTATCGCGATTACTGGCAGACCTATCACCAGATGCAGTCGCGTAAGGGCGTGACCGCGCAATCGGCGAAACTGGAAATGCGCCGTCGGCCGACGCTGATCGGCGCGATGCTGGTGAAGAAGGGCGAGGCGCGCGGCATGATCTGCGGCACGATCAGCACGACACATCGCCATCTGCACTTCATCGATCAGGTGATCGGCAAGCGCGAAGGCGCCACCGTCTACGCGGCGATGAATGCGTTGTTATTGCCGGGCCGCCAGATTTTCCTCGTCGACACCCACGTCAATTACGATCCGACGCCGGAGCAGTTGGCCGAAATCACGATTATGGCGGCCGAGGAAGTGCGCCGCTTCGGCATCGAGCCGAAGATTGCGCTGCTCTCGCATTCGAATTTCGGTTCGAGCCGCGAGCCCAGCGCGCAGAAAATGCGCGATACGCTCGAGCTCCTGAAGGAGCGTGCGCCGGATCTTGAAATCGACGGCGAAATGCACGGCGACGTCGCACTGGATGCGCGCCTGCGCGGCGAGTTGTTG
Source organism: uncultured Robbsia sp. (assembly GCA_963922375.1). Lineage (GTDB taxonomy): Bacteria > Pseudomonadota > Gammaproteobacteria > Burkholderiales > Burkholderiaceae > Robbsia. The sequence continues at coordinate 532 of CAWUJR010000500.1, read as the reverse complement.
CCCGAGTCGACGCTGCAGGGCGATGCAAACCTGCTGGTGATGCCGAATATCGATGCGGCCAATATCGCGTACAACCTGCTGAAGACGGCAGCCGGTAATAATGTCGCGATCGGGCCGATTCTGCTCGGCGCCGGACAGCCGGTGCATGTGCTGACCGCTTCCGCGACGGTGCGCCGCATCGTCAATATGGCCGCATTGCTGGTCGCCGATATCGTTGCCGAAGGGCGCTGAGTTGGTATAGATCGGCCCTCCGTCCGGCGGCGCTCGGCCGCCGGATCGGCACGGATGCGCACGGCATTCGTTGCCCATGCAAGTCCGGTACGAACGCCCGACTTGCGATATCTGATTGATTCCTTTAGCCAATCGGGATACCCTTACGCCTTCAGCGGTCTGATCTCGGTCAGCGCTGCGCGCCTTTTTATGCTAAGCGGATGGAAGACGCGCTAGGCGGTGCGTGGTGCCGGTGAGCAGGGTCGTCGGCGGCTTGGCCGTTCGGGGAGCGAACCGGACGCCGTGGCGGCGGACGCGGGGA
>CAWUJR010000499.1:0-3334 GCA_963922375.1 uncultured Robbsia sp. | reverse complement strand
GCTGAATGTCCGCCGCCGTGCGCCGGAGCTGTTCAAGAGCCTGCGAAAACGCGCGTGCCGCACGCCCGCAGGCGACACCGATCCGTTGTCCAGTATCGATTGGTTGAATCTGTTCGCGATCGCCGTCAATGAAGAGAACGCCGCAGGGGGGCGTGTGGTGACCGCGCCGACGAATGGCGCGGCCGGCATCGTTCCCGCCGTGCTGCATTACTACGCGCGCTTCATGCCGGGCGCGAACGATGCCGGTGTCGAGACGTTTCTGCTGACCGCCGCGGCGATCGGCATTCTGTACAAGCTGAATGCGTCGATTTCCGGGGCCGAAGTGGGTTGTCAGGGCGAGGTCGGTGTGGCCTGCTCGATGGCCGCGGCCGCCCTGGCGGCGGTGATGGGCGGCACGCCGGAACAGGTCGAATATGCGGCCGAGATCGGCATGGAACACAATCTCGGGCTGACGTGCGATCCGGTGGGTGGCCGCGTGCAGATTCCGTGCATCGAACGCAATGCGATGGGCGCGGTGAAGGCGTTGAATGCGGCACGTATGGCGATGCAAAGCGACGGCGAACATTACGTGTCGCTGGATTCGGTCATCAAGACGATGCGCGAGACCGGTGCCGATATGAAGACCAAGTACAAGGAAACGTCGCGCGGCGGCTTGGCAGTGAATATCGTCGAGTGTTGAGAAAGATCGGCGCACGAACCGACTGACCCGCGCGGTCAATGTTTTGTGCCTCCGACCATGGGACCCACACAGTATGGGCGGCACAGCGCGAGGCGAGGCGGGCGGCACATCACTCACAGCGTCGCGGCAAAAGTGCAGCGAAAAGCGTAAGCTGGCTCGGCATCGCGGATCAAGAATGAGACATCAGCAATGTCCTATTCTTTCCTGATGGTGCCCTATGCAAAGCTCATCGTCCGCCGGCCCCCCACCCCCTCGTCGATCACCCGCGCATTGCCGGCCAGCCGGTCAGGATGCCCGCTCAGGCCGCACGCATCCGGAAAGTCCGCCGACCCCATCGATGCAGACCACACTGGTCGACATCCACAATCAACCCCTATCGCCCGCGCTGCCATCGCCACCAGGTTCGCGGCGGTCGATTCGGGGGCAAAGCGTCGTCGCCGCCGTCAGATGGCCGGCGACGGCATCGCCACTACCCGAAGATCGGATCGATCAGATCGACGCGGGACCGGTGTGCGGCATGCAGCTGAGCGGCCGCGACCTGGCAACCGCATACGGCATGGGTGGCGATGCCAGGCAGGGCGTCAGCATCGACAGCATTCTTGACAACCCCGAGCCCTATGCGCAATCGATCAGCAATGCGCTCGACCGGGCCGCCCAAACGGTCGAAGCCGCGTTGACACAGTGCATCATTGGCGATCCGGCGGCAGAGGATGCGATCGCCGGGATCTTTGGCCTATCCGTCAGCGATGTCGGTCGATACCTGCCTGCGTTACTCGACAGATTCACCAAGATCGGCGACGCGCTGCGCATCGGCCTACGATATCGACCCGATAGGTTGGCCTTGACGCCGATGCACCGCGGTCCTTGCGCGACCTTTAGTCCACACCGAAGCATCGTCAAACTCAACACCGATACCTTCTTCGATCGTTCCGAACGGCAGCAGGCACACATCCTAATCCATGTAGCAGCGCACGCAGTAGCGGGTGCGGACGATTACTTCTTGCTACCCGAAGGTCGACATGCGTTCGATTCGCGATTCGACGACGATTATGCTGAAAGCGCGCATCGGCTTTTTGCTCACCCTCGGTTTAACGGCGCGAGCACACTACGCGCACGAACTCGCATCTGTGAGGACAGGTTCCTTCGAAAAATGGGCAAGCCGTGCTTGGCGGACGCGATCGAAACATTCAAGTCGAATGCCGTCGCAAAGATGGCGCTGCTGTTAGAAAACGCGGACACGCTCACGCTGACCCTACGCGTTTTGTCCGAAATTCAAGCATGGCGGGAAACGCCCGGTGCCGATACGCGGCCGCGAGAACGTCCGGCAGAAGGTCTGACGCGCTTCTATCTGAAGCAGGCCCGCGGTTTTCGGCGTCAGACCGATTTCTCGACGTGGTGGAAGGCGCAGCAGCAGACGCCGCGATAGGACCGGAGGGTCGACGAATAAGGAGCAGGGAGCAAAGGGCTGCAGAAGGTGCCGAGAAGCACCTCCTCAGCACCTCTTCAGCACCTCGAAAGCCCGTCAGAAGTACTTCAACCCCAGTACCGCCTTTACCTCGTCCATCGTTTGCGCGGCGACTTCCCGGGCCTTCGCGGTGCCTTCCTTCAGCATCCGCATCACTTCGCCGCGATCCTGCTCGTAGTGTTGTCGGCGCGCACGAATAGGTTCGAGCATCTCCTGCAGCACCGCATCCAGACGCTTCTTGACGATGCTGTCGCCCAGGCCACCACGCACGTAGTGCGCTTTCATCTCTTCGAGCGCTACCTTGTCGGTATCGAAGGCATCCAGGTAGATGAATGCGACATTCCCTTCCAGATGACCCGGATCGGCCACGCGCAGATGCAGCGGATCGGTATAGACGTTCTTCACCTGACGGCTGATCTCTTCCGGCGAGGAGCCCAGATTGATCGTATTGCCGAGCGACTTGCTCATCTTCGCTTTGCCATCGACACCAGGCAAACGGCCCAGATCCGGCACGCGCGCCTCGCACTCGACCAGCACGTCCCGACCGGCCAGGGCGTTGAAGCGACGAACGATTTCGTTGGTCTGCTCGATCATCGGCTTCTGGTCTTCGCCCACCGGCACCAGCTTCGCCTTGAATGCGGTGATGTCCGACGCCTGGCTGGCCGGATAGGTCAGGAAACCGGCCGGAATGTCACGCTCGAAACCGCGCAGCCGGATCTCTTCCTTGACCGTGGGATTGCGCTCCAAGCGCGCGACCGTGACCAGGTTCAGGTAATAGAACGTCAGCTCGGCGAGCTCGGGAATCTGCGACTGGATGAAAATCGTCGTCAAGGACGGGTCGATACCGACCGCCAGGTAGTCCAGCGCGACTTCGACGACATTGCGATGCACTTTCGACACATCGTCCATATTGTCGGTCAGCGCCTGGGAGTCGGCGAGCATGATGAATTGCTTCGCTTCATGCTGATACGCCACGCGGCTGCGCAGGCTGCCGACAAAATGGCCTAGGTGCAGCGGTCCGGTAGGACGGTCGCCGGTCAGGATCACCGGTTTTTCGGTTGGTTTGGCTGGGGAATTCATCGCGGTCCGCTCGTCAAAAATCGCGATCATGGTAACACTGAAAACCCGCTCACTGAGTCGGCGACGCAAGGCCGGGCGCGGCCGACAGCGCTGGCAACGCCGGCACCTCC
>CAWUJR010000498.1:0-3334 GCA_963922375.1 uncultured Robbsia sp. | reverse complement strand
CGAGCTGCCATCGCCCGCCCTTGACCCTCCTCCAAGAAACAGTCCCGATCTAAATTAGAGAAATCCGGCATGATGAGGGCTGAGCCAGCCCGAGGAGTCGAGCGATTAAGACGAGCAAGTTCACGGAGGCGCAGATTGCGTTTGCGCTCAAGCAAGGTAAGCGTCCACCCAAGGCATCTTTCGTCGCGACATGAACATGGTCATGCTGTCGGATTTTTCGGCGGATGCAGACGATGGAAGGCAAGCAAGTGGTACCTGTCACGCGGCGCACGGCGCGGCGCAGTTTCACCAAGGAATTCAAGCGTGAGCTGGTGCGCCAAGCCATGCTGCCGGACGTGTCGCGCGCAGCGCTGGCATTGGCCAACGGCGTCAACGCCAATCAATTAGCGCGCTGGTGCCGCGAGCATCAACGCGCCGATCACGTCACCTTCGTGCCCGTAGTGAGCGCGGCGCCCTCTGCCTCAGAACATGCTCGCGCTCAGAATGCGCCAGTCTCGCCGACTGAGATCGCGTGGCAGCATGGCAATACCAGCATTGTTATCCGGGGTAAAGTCGACGCCGAGGTACTGCGCGCACTCATCTCGCAAACCTTGGCATCGTCACGTGCAGCATGATCGGCCTACCTCCCGGCACGCAAGTGTGGCTGGTCGCCGGCGTGACCGACATGCGGCGTGGCTTCGACGCTCTGGCCGCCGTCGTGCAAACCAAACTTGCCAACAATCCGTACGGCGGCCAGGTATTCGTCTTCCGAGGTCGGCGCGGCGACCGAATCAAGGTGCTCTGGTGGGATGGGCAGGGTCTGTGTTTGCTCTGCAAACGCCTCGAACACGGTTACTTCGTCTGGCCGCAGGCCGAGTCCGGCAGCGTGCATTTGAGCGCGGCGCAGCTGTCGATGCTGCTCGAAGGCATTGATTGGCGGCGCCCACAACGCACCGCGACACCTCGCGCGGCGTAACCGCAACGGTTGTATACGCGGCCCGAAGTGCGTAAACTGTCGCCATGGCCGAATCCCCCTCCAATGCGCTGCCCACCGAGGTCGTTGCGCTCCAGCGCATGGTCGCGGATTTAGCCGGCCAGGTGCGCAAACTCCAATCGAATCTGAGCGCACGCGAACTGCTCATCGAGCATTTACAGATTCAGATCGCGGCGCTTCGCCGCCAGATGTACGGTCGCAAGTCCGAGAAGCTGGAGACAGAGATCGGTCAGCTCGAGCTCAAGCTCGAGGAATTGCTGCTCGACAACGGGGAAGATCCGCCGCCTGCCACGCCTGTCGAACAAGAACGTAAAAACCGCGCTCGCAAGCCGCTGCCAGCAGATTTGCCACGCGACACGGTCGAGCATCTGCCCTCCGGCGATGACTGCCCGGACTGCGGCGGCGCGCTCAAGCCAATCGGTGAGGATGTCGCCGAGCAGCTCGATTACGTGCCCGAGAGCTGGCGTGTCATTCGACACGTGCGTCCCAAATTCAGTTGCGCATGCTGTCAGACACTCGTTCAAGCAAGCGCGCCGTCACGACCCATTGCCCGAGGCTTAGCCGGTCCCGGTTTGCTCGCACACGTCATGATCGGCAAATATGCCGATCACCTGCCGCTGTATCGACAGTCGCAAATCTACGCTGGTGATGGTCTCGACTTGGATCGCTCAACATTAAGCGAATGGGTGGGTGGTGTCACACGACTGCTGCGTCCCTTAGTGGAAGCATTGCGCCGCTATGTCATGGCGGGGCCAAGCGTGCACGCTGACGACACGCCCGTGCCGATGCTGGCACCGGGCAAAGGCAAGACCGTCACGGGTCGGCTGTGGGCCTATGTGCGAGATGAGCGCCCGGCTGGCTCAGACAAGCCTGCTGCGATATGGATGGCGTTCACGCCAGATCGCAAAGGCGAACACCCGCAAGCGCATCTCAAGCAATTCGAGGGCGTCATCCACGCCGATGGCTTCGCCGGCTACGATGCAATTTACGACGACAAACGCACCCAGGCAGCATGCTGGGCACATGCGCGGCGCAAGTTCTACGAGCTGACGAAGTCCAGTCCGTCACCGGCAGCTGGCGAGGCGGTCCGCCGGATCGCCGCGCGGTACGCCGTCGAAGATCTGATCAAGGGTGAGCCGCCGGATAAGCGTCTGCGTATCCGGCAAGAACACAGCAAGCCACTACTCGATGGCATGCGCGCCTGGCTGGACGGCTTGCTCCCAGCGCGGTCGAGCAAGTCGGCGCTGGCCGGCGCGATCCAATATGCACTGAATCGATGGGCCGCGCTGAACACGTTCGTGCATGACGGTCGTGCCGAGATCGATAATAACGCCGTGGAGCGCTCGCTTCGCGCGGTTGCGCTTGGCCGTAAAAATTACTTGTTCGCTGGCTCCGAGTCCGGCGGCGAGCGCGCAGCGGCCATGTATAGCCTCATCGGCAGTGCAAAACTCAACGGCGTCGAGCCCGAGTCCTATTTGCGTGATGTCCTTGCTCGTATTGCCGAACATCCGGTAAATCAAATCGATGATTTATTGCCGTGGAACATCGACGACAGCAAACTCCCGCGAGCCTAAAAAGCTGGAATAAGTCCCCACTTCACAAACAAGTGGGGACTTAAACCCGGGTCAGATTCGCGGACCAATTGACCTGCACAAGATGCCGTGGCTCGACGCTTACAGACAACAGACATCGCTGGATGGTTCACACGCGCATGAAAACGCCGGGGCCGTGTGTGGCGAATCGAACTAAACCCGGGCCTCCCCGATCATCCCGGTGCGGCTATTTGCTTGGCGATGGCTTACAAGGAATCACCTGCTTCAGATTTAATTTTGACGCAGTTGACTTGCGCAAACTAATCGTGCGGGACTGCGCGGCGGACATATCCCAGGCGCGGTAAATATGCCCTTCGACTCGGTACTCGATCAAGGCGTTATGCGTTACGTGGACGCATTGCAAACCAGCTTCGATATTCATTTTTTGGTATCGAAGCGACTCATTTTTAGCTGTGACTCTGGAGTGACGGCGTGTGTCCCCGCCTTGGGGGCGGAGGTGATCGGCGTGACTGATATACGGGTGTATGACATCTCTTGAACTCAATAGGATGCCCGCCCTGACTTGCCAGTAACCACCGATTGATTGACAAGCGCTGTCCCGCTTCACTGCCGGGGTAACCGGAACGTCCGGGGTAGCGTTCGAGTCTGCTCTAGCAGAGGAAGCCATTACACCCGCGAATGACCGTTCAAGAGAAATGCGAGGGACCGGCACGGGTCGGCACCGGAAGTTCGCGGGCAGCGGCGACGTGCGGTTGACCTGCTCCCCGCGATTGGTACGCGAATGATGTAGAGTCCGTTCCAAAGGGAG
>CAWUJR010000497.1:0-3337 GCA_963922375.1 uncultured Robbsia sp. | reverse complement strand
TCGAACGCGCGGCTGCGCCGCGCTTGATCGATGGTATCGCCGCCGCCTTTGCCGCGCTGAAGCCGGGTGCGACCTGGGCGAGCGGTACGACGTTGCCGCCGATCATCTCGCAACCGCAATTGCAGCGCATCGAAGGCATCGTGCAGCGAACATTGGCTACCGGGGCGACGGCAGCCGCCGGTGGCGTGCGCTTGCACGACGTGAGCGCCGGTGACGGCGCGTTCTACACGCCGACGATTCTTTCCAACGTGACCGAACAATCGGAAGCGGTCCGCGAAGAGGTGTTCGGCCCGGTATTGACGGTGCAGACCTTCGACGATGAGGAAGAGGGCCTGACGCTTGCCTCGCATGAAAAATACGGGCTGGCAGCGGGTGTACATACCGCCGACCTGGGACGCGCTTTGCGTGCGATGCGCCGTATCGAGGCAGGAACGGTGTGGATCAATCGCTATGGACGTACCGCAGATTTCATCATTCCGACTGGAGGCTATAAGAGTTCGGGCCTCGGCAAGGATCTCGGCCGTCAGGCGTTCGAGGCGAATCTGCGCTTCAAGAGTGTGCTGATCGATATTAACGACGGCGTTTGACGTTGTAGGACGGTGCGAGTTGCCGCCGCATAGTCTGCTGCGAACCCGGGAAAAAACAGTGCAATCTCACTACGGCGGCCGTCAATACCGATCCACCGGCGTTTTTTAAGGTGATGTAATTCATCTAAGGAATCGCTTTAGAACGCCGCGATTTAATGGTCGGCTTCGCTTTTCGTTTCCAATTTTTGGTTTTACTTTTCGGCTTTCGGCTCAATTGCTGACTACAGGACCCCAGACATGACTTTCCGGCCCAAATACATCACCTTCGATTGCTACGGCACCTTGACGCGTTTCCAAATGGGCGACCTGGCACGCGAAATCTTTGCCGACCGCGTGCCGGCCGAGCAGATGGATCAGTTCGTGAAAGATTTTGCTGCCTATCGTCTCGACGAAGTACTGGGCGCATGGAAGCCATACCAAGACGTTGTCAAGAACGCCGTGCACCGCACATTGAAGCGCTGGAAGTTACAGTACCTCGATGCGGAAGCGCAGCGCTTCTACGATGCAGTGCCCACCTGGGGGCCGCATCCGGACGTGCCGGAAGGCCTCGCGAAGGTCGCGAAGGAAATCCCGTTGGTCATCCTGTCGAATGCCTCGAATGACCAGATTCAAAGCAATGTCGCTAAGCTGGGCGCGCCGTTCCACCGCGTTTTCACCGCGCAGATGGCGCAAGCCTACAAGCCGCGTCTGCAGGCATTCGAATACATGCTAGACAACCTGGGCTGCGGTCCGGAGGAGATCCTGCATGTGTCGTCCAGCCTGCGCTACGACCTGATGTCCGCGAACGATATCGGCATTAAGAACAAGGTGTTCGTCGCACGCGGGCATGAGCCGTCGACCCCGCACTACCAGTACACGCAGATTGACGATATCGGCGGCCTCGCTGGCGTCGTCGGTCTCTGATCGCTCTCTGACCGGTCGCGCGCGGGTGCTAGGTGGCGGTGCGCCCGCGACGCGACGGTGATGGTAGAGAGAACGTAGATAGCGCATAACCCGCGTCAAGGATGGCAATGAAGCTCGATTCGTATTGGCTGGACACGCGTCCGGCGTTCAACGAAGGGTCCGTCGGCCCGGTAGAAGGGCGGGCCGACGTCGTCGTCATCGGTGGCGGCTTCACCGGCTTGTCGGCCGCGCTGGAGTTGGCCAAGCGCGGCGTGTCGGTCACGGTGCTGGAAGCACAGCAAATCGCCGGTGAAGCATCGGGTCGCAACGGGGGCCAGTGCAATACCGGTCTCGCGCACGATTACGCGTCGTTGGCCGCCAAGATCGGCGCGCGGCAGGCGAAAGATTTCTACCGAGCGTACGAGAGCGCAGTCGCCAGCGTCGATCAGATCGTGACCGAGCACGGTATCGATTGCGACTTCGTGCGTCACGGCAAGCTGAAATTGGCGGCCAAGCCGCAGCACTTCGCGCAACTTGCAAAAACCTACGAGGTGCTACAACGCGAAGTCGATTCGGACATTGCATTGATCCCGCCCGAGCGTTTGCGTGAGGAAATCGATTCAAGCGGTTTTTATGGCGGCCTGCTGCAGCGTAACGGTGCGCAGATGCATATGGGCAAATTCGGTGTAGGGCTCGCGCAAGTGGCCGTACGTCACGGCGCGCGCATCTACGAGAACGCCGCCGTGACCGGGGTGAAGCGGCTCGACGGCGAGCGCTATGAACTCACGAGCGCGCGCGGCACGATCCGTGCCGACCGGGTGCTGGTTGCTACCGGGGCATCGCAGATCGGTCCGTTTCCGTGGTTCCGTCGCCGTATCGCGCCGGTCGGCAGCTTCATTGTCGTCACGGAACCGCTCGACGTCGCGCAGCTCGATCGGCTTTTTCCGCAGCGCCGCGCCTATGTCACCACGCGCAATATTGGCAATTATTTCCGCGTGACGCCGGACAACCGTTTGCTGTTCGGTGGCCGCGCACGTTTTGCGATGTCGAATCCTCGTTCCGATGAGAAAAGCGGCGAGATCCTGCGGGCGGGTCTGGCCGCTTATTTCCCCGAACTGGCACGTGTACGGCTGGACTACTGCTGGGGTGGTCTCGTCGACATTACCGCAGATCGCTTGCCGCGCGCCGGGCAACATGAGGGCATGTATTACTCGATGGGTTACAGCGGGCATGGCGTGCAGATGTCCGTGCATATGGGCCGCGTGATGGCGGATGTGCTGTTTGGCAATGCCGACAGCAATCCATGGCGCCAACTGGATTGGCCGGCGATTCCGGGCCATTTCGGGCACGCGTGGTTTCTGCCGCTCGTGGGTGCTTACTATCGTCTGCAGGATATCTTGCACTGATGACCTTCTCCTTCGCCGCGACGATCCGCATCACGGTCATGACGACGCCAGCGAAACAGGCCGTCATCGTCCGCATGGAGGTATTCCAATGACATCTCGATTTGTCCGGCTGGCCGAAACCGGTCGCCACCCGGTGACGTTTCGTATCGATGGGCAGCATGTCACGGGGCTGGAAGGCGATACGCTGCTTGTGGCAGTGTTATGCCACACCGATCACGTACGGCAATCCGAATTCGGTGAAGAGGTCCGTGCGGGTTTCTGCATGATGGGCGCATGCCAGGATTGCTGGGTATGGACAACCGATGGTCAGCGTTTGCGAGCTTGTACCACAACGCTCAGCGCGGATCTCGACATCGTCACACGGCAGCCGGAGGCGCAATGGGCGAACGTGGCGTAGCAAGCGTGGAAGGCTTGGGAAGCAGGGCGCCGTCCTTGAGTCCCGGTGGCAGTCCTTGCCCACAG
>CAWUJR010000496.1:0-3345 GCA_963922375.1 uncultured Robbsia sp. | reverse complement strand
GCTGACGCAGCGTCGAGCGCATCGGCTGCTTCGGATACGGCCGCTTCGGCAGCTGTGGCCGCTTCGGGCGCCAGCCAATAAGCGTTGTCTGCTTAGAGAAAACCGGCCTGCGGGCCGGTTTTTTTTCGCCCACATTTATCATGGATCGCTGCAGAGTGCCGCGGAGTCCGGCCCCGCTATAGCACCAGCCAGCCAAAGCCATCCGCCTGCGTCGCGACCACGACATCGGACAGATCGGCACTGAGTGTGCCCGCAATCGCGGTTTGCGCCAGCGTGGCCTCGTTGTTCTCGCGGCTCAAATGCGCGGCGACGATATGCTTCAACCTGCTGTAATCAAGCGCCGCAAGGATATCGGCCGCCTTATCATTCGATAGATGCCCATGGCTGCCGCCGATTCGTGCCTTCAGCGATGCGTGATAGCGGCTCTTCGCCAACATATCGCGGTCATGATTGCATTCGAGCACCAAAGCGTCACAACCCGATAGCGTCTCTGCGATATGCGGCGTGCCGGAGCCGACGTCGGTCAACACACCCAAACGCGCGTCGCCGGACGAAAACACGAATTGCAATGGTTCGCGCGCATCGTGCGGCACCGTGTAGGGCAGCACTTCGATATCGCCGATGATCATTGCCTCGGCACCGCGACAGATCTTCAGATCCACGCCCTGCCGGTCGACGCCCGGCTTGTCCGGACCCGCCAAGCCCACCGCGCAGGCGGTTCCCCAACTGGTGTGTAGCGGCAACGAGAATTTGCGCGACAACGTCAACGCACTGCCGATGTGATCGGCGTGCTCATGCGTGATCAGAATCGCGTCCAGATCGTCGACCGTCAAGCCGAGACGCGCAAGACGGCGTCCGGTTTCCCTTGCGGAGAAACCACAATCCAGTAAGAGCCGCGTGGTGCGGGCTCCCGAGGTGACTTCGACGACCAGCGAATTGCCTTCGCTACCGCTCCCCAAACTGGCAAACCGCATCGCGATAACCGACTCAGCTCAACTGCTGCTTCAGCACGTCGACCAGATGCTGCGCTTCTTTCGAGTCGTCCGGCTGACCTTGCGCGTTTTGCACGCCAATGCGGGTGCTGCCGTCGGTACCCGTCTGCAGTTTGACCAGCAGCGGTGCGGCCTTGGCCGGTTTGCCCTTGCCGAACAGCTTACCGAACAAGCCACTGTGACGCTCGTTGTCCTTGACCGGGTCCGTGTAGTGCACGGTGAAGACCCCCGCATCGCGATTGCTGTCGTCGACCAGGAAGTCGCTGCGATCCAGTGCGAGGCCGACGCGCAACCAGGTGCGGTCCATCGCTTCATTGACGACGATGACCGGTTGGCCGCTGCTGGTGTCGATGCTGACCACGCGCGCCACCACCGGTTGTGCTTGGGCGATCAGTTGCTTCGCCTGGTCATCGGTCAGGCCGAACTTCTCGACCAGACGGGCCATGAAGGCGAGTTCGAGATTCGGATCCCGCGGACGATCGACCCACCGCGTGGTCTCTTCTTCACGTCCCACCGCTTTTTCGATCATCCCGCTCTGGGTGATATAGATCGCGGTCGACCCGTCGGCAGCGTGCTGGACCTGCGTGCGGAAACGATCACGCGTGCCGGTCGAATAGAGATGGGTCGCAAATTTGCCGAGCAGACGACGAAACCAGTCATTCGGCAATTGCGCGACATTCTCGGCCCAATCCGTTTCCATCACACCGGTCATCGGCGCATCGGTCGAGAGCACGAAGCCGTTTTCTTGCCAGAAGTCTTTCAACAGCGGCCACAGTTGTTCCGGCGTCCGCCCATCAACGACCAACCAGCGCTGATTGCGGTCTTCGGCGATGTGCATGCCGTACGGATCGCTCGACGACGGCACGCCGATCGTCTTGCCACCCGAGGTGGTGGCGCTCATCTGCGGACCGGTACCTACCGCAGCGACCGGCGGCGCGATGTACGCCTGATCGACCTTCGGCGTGGACAGGTCTTTCGGGACCTGCAACGTGGGTGCCGAGGTCGCGTGGGAATAGTCGACCTTGTCACCGGCCAGCGTGTCGCTCAGATCCGAGCAGCCTGCCAATGACGCCAGCACGGAGGAGACAGCAGCGGCCGCAATCGCGCCCTGATAGGGAAGGCGGCGTTGAAAACGTTTCATGAAGTCCTTCGAATACGAGATAGGCAAGCCGATGACGTCGATGACGACACCCGCGATAACAACGAGACCATCACCAAACAGCGGCGAAACAGCTGAAAACCAGCCGGCCAGGCGCCGGCGAGTCAGCGCACTTACTGCAATCCGGCATCCTTCAGCGCGGCACGGAGCACGTCGTGGAAACGGGCATCCAGCGGCGTCAACGGCAAGCGGATACCGCTCTGGATCTTGCCCAGTTGCTGCAATGCCCATTTGACCGGAATCGGATTGGCTTCGACGAACAGTGCACGGTGCAACGACAGCAACTGCAGATGCAAACGGCGTGCGGTGGCGGCATCGCCCGCCATCGCGGCTACACACAATTCGTGCATCGCGCGCGGTGCCACGTTCGCGGTAACGGAAATATTCCCATGACCACCCAGCAACATCAGCGCAACCGCGGTCAGATCGTCGCCGCTATAGATCGCGAAGCCTTCGGGCGCATCGCGCAACAACCCGGCACCCCGATCCAGATTACCGGTGGCGTCCTTGATGCCGATGATGCCCGGCACCGTCGCCAGACGCATTACCGTCTCATTGCTCAAATCCGCCACCGTCCGTCCGGGCACGTTGTACAGGATCACCGGCAAATCAACGCTTTCCGCGATTTTCTTGAAATGGCGGTACATCCCTTCTTGCGATGGCCGGTTGTAGTACGGCACCACCTGCAGCGTCGCATCGGCTCCCAGGCGCTTCGCCTGCGTGGCCAGTTCGATCGCTTCAGCGGTCGAGTTACCGCCCGCGCCGGCGATTACCGGAATGCGGCCGCCGATCTGCTGGACCGTGACGTCGATCAGTTTCAGGTGCTCTTCCACCGGGACCGTGGGCGATTCGCCGCTGGTGCCGACGATGACGACAGCATCGGTGCCTTCGGCAACGTGCCAGTCGAGAAGCGAGCGCAACGCGGTCAGATCCAGGCTGCCGTCGTCTTGCATGGGCGTGGCGATCGCGACGATGCTGCCGCGAATGGGAGAGGCAATTGTCATGGAACGAAGAAAGTCGGATGGAATCTCGGTAATTCGCGATTGTAACGGATTACGGTCGCGCCACCTACCAGGGAAAAATCCGAAGGACCCTTCGCACCATTACAGTCGATTGCGCATCAGCGACACATCGGTGGCGAATCGGTGCCGCATCGACGCCAAGTCGACCGGTGCCCGCGCGCGAACGCGTCGC
>CAWUJR010000495.1:0-3346 GCA_963922375.1 uncultured Robbsia sp. | reverse complement strand
GACTCGCTGCCGAACCGGCCCATGCGATCCATGTCGGCAAACGCGCGGATCTGACTCGTGCCGCGACTCGCATCATACCGGATGCACCTCGATGATCGGTATATTGCGACTGCGTTCTGCCAAACGCGTGCGATCCTGGACCGCCCCGGCCAATTGCCCGCAGGCCGCGTCGATGTCGTCACCGCGCGTCTTACGCACGGTGGTGACCACGCCGGCCTCCAGCAAGATTTCCGAAAAACGTCGGATGCGCTCATTGCGCGAGCGCTTCAGCCCCGACTCCGGGAACGGATTGAACGGAATCAGATTGAATTTGCACGGTACATCCCGCGTGACGGCGAGCAATTCGCGCGCGTGCGCTTCGGTATCGTTGATCCCGTCGAGCATGCAATATTCGAAAGTGATGAATTCGCGCGGCGCGACCCGCAAATAGCGCTGACAGGCCGCCATCAATTCGCGCAGCGGATACTTCTTGTTCAATGGAACCAGATCGTCGCGCAGGCGATCGTTCGGCGCGTGCAACGACACCGCCAACGCCACCGGCAACGATTCGGCGAGTCGGTCCATCATCGGCACCACGCCGGACGTCGACAGCGTGACCCGTCGCCGCGACAGCCCGTACGCATTGTCGTCGAGCATCAGACGCATCGCGGACACCACTGCGTCAAAATTCAGCAGCGGCTCGCCCATGCCCATCATCACGACATTGGTGATCGCTCGTTGATCCGGTGCCACCAAGGCCGGCGCACCGGCGGCAACCGCTTCGGCGCGTGCCTGGCGAATCGCAAATTCGGCCATCCATAGCTGACCGATGATCTCGCCCGCCGACAGATTCCGATTGAAACCCTGCTTGCCAGTCGAGCAAAAGCGGCAGTTGACCGCGCAACCGGCTTGCGACGAGATGCACAGCGTGCCGCGCGTCGCCTCAGGAATATAGACGGTCTCGACCGCATTGCCCGCACCGACGTCGAGCAACCATTTGCGTGTACCGTCGGTAGACACATGGTCGCTTACCGCAGGCGGCACGCTCACGTGTGCGCGCGTCGCGAGCTTCGCCCGCAGCGATTTCGCCAGATCCGTCATTCGCTCGAAATCAGATTCGCCCGATTGATGGATCCAACGTTGTAATTGTTTGGCGCGAAACGCCTTTTCACCCAATGTATCGCAGTAGGACACCAGTCCTGCCACGTCGAAATCGAGAAGATTGACCCGCTTGTCATTCGCCTGCGCTGCCAACGTATCGGTCGGCGCATCGGGCGGGGAGGCAACGAGTGGAGTGGGGTCGGTGAGCAATGTCATCGATCTACCTATGCAGTATGAGAAGTCGTAACAAAAAAGATCCTGCTGGCGAGGCAATGCAGTGCATCGCCATTCGCCCTGCCGTCTACAGGACTGACCGCGTCGCTTCGGTCCGGGCGGACCGCTTCGCTACTTCCATGCGACGACCTCCAAGCCTGCAACACTTGCCACGCAACGACATGACCGAACTCCTCCCCCATAAGGGCAGACCTTCATCACCCCACCGCGCAGCAGCATCCCATCGACATCGTGCCGACGGCACTGCGTCGGCACATCGCCCAGGATCCCCGGGCTCAACGCGCATCAAAGCGTTGATCAGCGCGTTGATTACCGCGAGTAGATATTGATTTCCGGGAAGAAGAACGCGATTTCGACCTTCGCCGTTTCCTCTGCGTCCGAACCGTGCACCGCATTCGCGTCGATGCTATCGGCGAAGTCAGCGCGGATCGTGCCCGCTTCTGCCTTCTTCGGATCCGTCGCGCCCATCAGGTCACGATGCTTCAGAATCGCGTTTTCGCCTTCCAGAACCTGGATCGCGACCGGACCGGAGATCATGAAATCAACCAGATCCTTGAAGAACGGACGGGCGCTATGCACCGCGTAGAACTTCTCCGCATCGGCACGGGACAGTTGCGCAATCCGAGCAGCGACGATCTTCAGACCGGCACCTTCGAAACGGCTGTAGATCTGCCCGATCACATTTTTTGCCACCGCGTCCGGCTTGATAATGGACAGAGTACGCTCGATTGCCATGAAAACTCCAAGTAATGAAGGGGTTAGGTGTAGAAATGAATCTGGCATTATAGCACGTAAAGCGTTATCATTTGCTTGAAACCTTTCGTTATTGTAAGGTTCAAACGAATATCTTCACGAGTCGGCCATCCGGCCGGTTATGATGATGGCGTAGAAGGTCTCGACGCCACCGGGCGTTGCGTATCTGGAACAGTTTGCAAGGAGGAAGAAATGAGCGATTTCCGTAGCTATGACTTTGGTCGCGGCGGCGCAGTCAGCACTGCGGCCATTCGCAACCGCGTGTTGCGCAATACGTATTGGTTGTTGGCACTGTCGATGGTACCCACGGTGCTGGGCGCCTGGCTGGGCGTTGCCACCGGCTTCTCGATGTTCGCCGCCACCAGCCCGGGCATGAGCCTGATCCTATTCTTCGCGGTCGCTTTCGGTCTGATGTTCGCGATCGAGCGCTTCAAGGACAGCGGTGTCGGTGTCGTGCTCCTGCTCGCCTTCACGTTCTTCATGGGACTGATGTTGTCCCGGTTGATCGGCATGATCCTCGGATTCTCGAACGGCGCGTCGCTAATCATGATGGCGTTTGGCGGCACCGGCGTGATCTTCGGCTCGATGGCAACGCTCGCGACCGTGTCCAAGCGCGACTTCAGCGGTCTGGGCCGCTGGTTGTTCATGGGCGTGATCGTGATTCTGCTCGCGTCGGTCGCGAATATCTGGCTGCAGATGCCCGCGATGATGCTCACGGTCTCGGTGCTTGCCATCGTCATCTTCTCGGCATTCATGCTGGTCGACGTACAACGCGTGGTGAACGGTGGTGAAACCAATTACGTGACCGCGACGCTGGCAATCTATCTCGATCTGTACAACGTGTTCACCAGCCTGCTGAGCCTGCTCGGTATTTTCGGCGGCAACCGCAACTAACGATACGAAGCGTCAAAAGGGGAAGCAACGGCGTTCGACCGCCTCTCCTGAGTCCGCCCCTCGGCAATGCTCCGATCGACAAAAAGCCTGCGCTCCTTGCGGAACGCAGGCTTTTTTAGTGCATTGAGGAGGGGGAAGGCGTCCTCGCCGCCCTGGCCTTTCCCCGCGCGTCGAGCATCACACGTCTTCGCGCTCGAATACGGCGATGGATTCGACGTGCGACGTGTGCGGGAACATATTGATAACGCCCGCGCCGCGCAGACGATAACCGGCCTCATGGACAAGCACGCCGGCATCGCGCGCCAATGTCGCCGGGTTGCACGACACATAGACCATCCGCTTGGGCAGGTAGGCGAACTCGCCGGCTTGCGCGAGGTCCGCCAGT
>CAWUJR010000494.1:0-3346 GCA_963922375.1 uncultured Robbsia sp. | reverse complement strand
GCGGATGACCGCTAGGCGAGCGGCCCTCACGCGAATCGCCTCAATGCGGTCTCGTGCATCGATCAGGACGCAATCGGCGGGATGCCCGGCCGCGATGCCGTACTGATCCAGCCCAAGCAGCCGCGCCGGTGTCGACGTCACCGCATCGAAAGCCGACCGCATCGCGTCGACCCCGGTCATCTGTGCCACATGCAAGCCCATATGCGCGACCTCGAGCATATCGCCCGACCCCAATCCGTACCATGGGTCAAGCACGCAATCGTGCCCGAACGCGACATCGATGCCTGCGGCCATCAGTTCCGGGACACGGGTCATACCGCGTCGTTTCGGATAAGTATCGGCGCGACCTTGCAACGTGATGTTGATCAGCGGATTCGCGATCGCGGCGACACCGGACTCCCGCATCAGCGGAATCAACTTGCTGACGTAATAGTTGTCCATCGAATGCATCGACGTCAAATGCGATCCGACCACCCTTCCTTGCAGACCCAACCGATGGGTTTCGGCAGCGAGCGTTTCGATGTGTCGCGACATCGGATCGTCGGACTCATCGCAATGCATGTCGACACGTAAGCCCTTGTCCGCGGCAAATTCGCATAGCATTCGTACCGATGCAGCGCCGTCGCTCATCGTGCGTTCGCCGTGCGGGATGCCGCCGACCACGTCGACGCCCATCGCAATCGCGCGCTTCAAATTGTCGAATGCGCCGGCGCTGCGCAACACGCCGTCCTGCGGGAATGCGACCAGTTGCAGATCCAGATACGGGGCAACGCGGCGCTTGACGTCGAGCAATGCTTCCACGGCCAGCAAGCTTGGGTCGCAGACATCGACATGCGAACGGATCGCCAGCAGCCCGCGCGCGACGGCCCAGTCGCAATACTGCAATGCGCGAGCGATCAGCGCATCCTGCGTCAGCGACGGCTTCAGCTCGCCCCATAACGCAATGCCTTCGAGCAAGGTGCCAGAGCCGTTGACGCGCGGCAGGCCATACGACAATGTCGCGTCCATATGAAAATGTGCATCGACAAAGGGCGGCGACAACAATGCGCCGGCTGCGTCGATTTCTTCTTGCGCACGCGCGTGCAGACGCGGTGCTATCGCCACGAAGCGGCCGCCCTCGATGCCCACGTCGACCGGCGTGCTGCGATCGTCGATTACGGCCTGTCGAATGATCAGATCCATCAGATCCATATGCACGCCCTCGATAGTTGATTCACCGATAGATTCGACGGGTGAACGCTGATTATAATAGAAGGCTTCCATGACGTGGCGATGCCCGAGTGGTGCGCCCTCCAAAGACGACTGCTGATGCAAGCTGTACCGAAGGAACTGCGTGCCCCGTTGATCGTTGCTTTTGCGATGTTCATGGAATCGATGGATGCGAATGTGATCGCGACCTCGCTCCCGGCAATGGCCCGGGATTTCCATCACGATGCAGTGACGCTGCAAATTGGTGTGATCAGCTACGTCGTTGGCTTGGGCATCTTCATTCCGATATGCGGATGGGTGGCCGATCGCTTCGGTGCCCGCAAGGTGTTTCAGAGCGCGATTGGCGTCTTCGTTGTCGGCTCTTTATTATGCGCCGCCGCCACATCGTTACCCACCTTCACGATCGCACGCTTCATTCAAGGCATCGGCGGCGCGATGATGGTGCCGGTTGGGCGCATCATCATTTTTCGCTCGGTGCCGCGCTCCGGCTTTATTCGCGCGATGAATTACCTGAGCCTTCCCGCGTTATTGGGACCGGCAGCGGGTCCGGTGCTGGGTGGCTTCATCACCACTTATCTCCACTGGCGTCTCATCTTCTTCATCAACGTCCCGGTCGGGATGGTCGGCATCTGGCTCGCGCAGCGCCATATCGTCAACTCAGAGGAGCCCCATCCAGGCCCGCTCGACTGGTTCGGCTTCGTGCTTTCCGCCGGCGGTGGCGCATCGTTTCTGCTGGGACTGTCGTTGCTCGGCGGCGAGATGATCTCACACGCGTCCGCCTTGCTGCTCGGCGTGATCGGCATTGCGATGCTGGGGATCTATGCGTTCTATGCGTTGAAGGTCGAACGGCCTCTGCTCGACTTACGCTTCTTGAAAATCCCGTCGTTTCACGCAAGCGTCGCTGGCGGCTCGCTGTTTCGGATGGGGCTGGGCGCACTGCCATTTCTGTTGCCGCTGTCGTTACAGGAAGGTCTGGGCATGTCCGCGTTCCAGTCCGGGTCGATCACGTGCGGAACCGCTGCGGGTTCGTTTATCGTGAAATGGTTGGCCCCGAGCGTGCTGCGGCAATTCGGCTTTCGTCGGGTGCTCATGGTCAATGCCGGCCTGTCGGCTGCCGCGATTGCCGTGTGCGGTGTCTTCGTTCCTGGCACACCGGTCTGGTTCATCTGGGCTGTCGTACTGTTCACCGGCTTTTTCCCCTCGCTGCAGTTCACCAGCCTGAACTCGCTCGCGTACTCCGACATCGCGCCACGCGACATCGGTCGCGCAACCAGCCTCGCGAGCGTCGTTCAGCAACTGTCATTGGGCTTGGGGGTTGCCATCGGCGGTCTGGCACTGCAGATTTCGCATAGCGTGCAGGGGCATGCGCACTATCAATGGACAGATTTCTGGCCCGCCTTTCTCACCGTCGCGTTGTTTTCGATCGTGTCGATCCCGATTACCCGGCGCATGCCGCTCAGCGCGGGGCAGGACATCGCACGCGGCGGTCGCTGACCGGCTGACGCGGACTAAAGCCGCACGCTCGGCATGCTGAGCCGGGCCCTTTCCGCAGGTTTCAAACGTTCACCGAAGTCTTGCGCTCGCTTTCGAGTTGATACATTTCGTAACGAATAATGTGCAGCGCGAACCTGCGGGTCTCGCGAGCGGCGCTCTTTGCGCGCGCAGCGGCCGGTTGCAGATCCACGTCCAACGAGCAGGTGATCTGCGTGAGGCGGGCAGGAGACGCACGGCGACAGGCTAGCATTCAAATTTTAGGCAAAAAAAACCCGCTCACGAGGAGCGGGCTGAATCCATATCGGTTGAGACATGGAGGAGACGTGTTAAGTATAAACCCTAATCTCCTTTTGGCAAAAGGTTTTTCGCAAATCGACCGATACCGCGACGATCGCAGACCACCATGTGACTTTTTCGTCGCATTCTTACGACAGTCGCCCGTTCGGATCAGTGTTCCGGGCCATGCTCGCCGCCCGGGCCGGGGCCGCCATGGCCGCCTTCGGGATGCCCCTGCGGTCCATGCCCTTCTGGTCCATGACCTTCAGGCCCATGACCTTCAGGCCCATGACCCTGTGGACCGTGGCCCTCGGGGCCATGTCCCTCAGGCCGCGGCCCCGGGCCAGGACCATGCTGCTGGAACTGC
>CAWUJR010000493.1:0-3353 GCA_963922375.1 uncultured Robbsia sp. | reverse complement strand
CCACTACCGCCGTCGGCAACAATGCTTTATCCGCGCCGTTTTGCAATGCATCGCGCAGACGCGCCCGCTCCGCCAGCACCCGTGCACCGTATCCGCCATCGCCCGGCGTCGTTGCACCCACGTAGCGACGCAAGCCGCCGGCAATCGACCCTGTCTGACCGATATACGTCTTCAGGATCAACGCCCCGACGCGCAAATTCGGCACCGGTTCGAGCGCCGCTTCCGGGCCGCCGTAGTATTCGAACTTGTCCGAATGCACGGTCGGCATCACCTGCATCAAGCCGCGGGCGCCCACGCCGCTCTCCGCGTACGGATTGAAGCCCGACTCCACCGCCATCACTGCCAGCAGCAAGGTCGGGTCGAGACCCACGTCGCGGCCGGTCTGGAACGCGGCGTGCACCAGCGTATCGATCGGTTCCTGCGCAACGTGGTAGCGTCGCGCAATATAGTTCGCGATGTTCTGCTGGTTACGCGCCGACGTGCCCGCAAGCCCGTAACGTGCATCGGAGACAATGTGCAGCGGTTGCGCCAGTCGTACGACCGATGGCAAATTGCTCGGATCGAGCGGTGCACCGAATGCGCCGAGCGACGGTGCCGACGCACCCAAAGCGATCGTATCGGCACTGCCGCTACTGCTGGAGGCCGGCAATCCGGGCAGCGCTGCGAGCATCGGATGGGGCATTCCGCTCGTCATTGTCGACGCGAGGAAATTGACCGCCGACGCATCGTCGCTCGATCCCGACGTCATCATCGGCATAATCCGCTCGACGATGGCCGCCCGCCATGCAGGTTGGAACCACAAGGCCAGTGCACCGACGATGGCGACAAAACCAATTGCACTGGAACAATAATGCCCTACTCGCGTGCCGCGGCGCACGATATGGCGCACAACGTCGGGCACGCGTCTGACCTGCTGGTCAGAAACTACTACTGCATTCATCAACGAGTCTCCCTCTCTTGAGGCCACGCCGTCGTCTGTACTGCGCGACGGCACAACCTGGTCCGGTCCCGGAAAAAGACTGCCCGGGAAGGGGCCGGATCGGACAGCACGGTGGCTACCCGGGGCCTTGAGCGCTCCTTGGAGGATGCGCCGGCGGGCTCCAAATCGGATCCGGTGCGTGACGTGCTGGTCACAGGCACCGATCGGCGCTGATCGCGTCGATCCGTACCCGAGTGCAACCTTGTGCATGAAACTGCACGCGATGCACCGGTGTGTGCGCCCGAAAAACCGCATGAGGAAGCGGGGGCGAAAGGCGGCAGATCTAAGGATCCCAAACCTGTAAATCACCGGCGGAATGATCGGCGCCGGTTGAGTTGACGACGGATTCTAACAGGCGATGTCCACCGGTCAACACTAGAAAACGTAAAAGTGATTACTGAAAGTTATAAAGAGACGGTGTTTTGTCCCCCTCCAGGCCGCCAGGACGGGCTTTCTCCGGGTTTTAAAGCCTCAATGACGCATGCCAGGAAAAACGCTTTGTTACAAGGGTAAAATACTCACCCGTTCGGTGAAAACCGGACTTTGCCTGCAGTCGACCGGCTCCAACGGTCGGTTTTCGTGGTGAGTGCCCTACCACCCAGCCCTTTTTATGGATCTGAAGTTGATGGATCTCAAGTATCAGGATCTCCGCGACTTCGCGGCGAAGCTCGAAAAACGGGGAGAATTGCGGCGCGTCTCCGCCGATGTTTCCCCTCACCTCGAGATCACCCAGATCTGTGAGCGCTCGCTGCATGCGGGCGGTCCAGCGCTGCTCTTCGAGAATGTGGCTCACTCTACGATGCCGGTTTTAGGCAATCTGTTCGGAACCACACGGCGAGTCGCACTTGGTATGGGCGTCGATTCCCCGGCCCCCGACCGCCCCGGCACGCCCGGCGATATCGGCAACGACACGACCACGCTGGAAGCCTTGCGCGATATCGGTCGTCTGCTGTCGTCGCTGAAAGAACCTGAGCCACCCCGTGGGCTCAAGGATGTCGGGCGATTGGCGTCGCTCGCGAAAGCGGTCTGGGACATGGCGCCGAAGACCGTGTCAGCGCCGCCGTGCCAGGAAGTCGTTATCGAGGGCAACGACGTGGACTTGCATACGCTACCCATCCAGCATTGCTGGCCCGGCGACGTTGCCCCGCTGCTTAGTTGGGGCCTGACGATCACGCGCGGTCCGAACAAGACCCGGCAGAACCTGGGCATCTATCGACAACAGCTGATCGGCCGCAACAAACTGATCATGCGCTGGCTCGCGCATCGCGGCGGCGCGCTCGATTTTCGGGAATTCGTCGCAGCGAACCCCGGCAAGCCTTATCCTGTCGCGGTGGCGCTGGGCGCCGATCCGGCGACCATTCTCGGCGCGGTCACGCCGGTCCCCGATACCTTGTCCGAATATCAGTTCGCGGGCCTGCTGCGGGGCGGTCGTACCGAACTGGCGCGCTGTCTGACGCCGGGCCTTGAGGGACTCCAGGTTCCCGCCCGCGCGGAGATCGTCCTCGAAGGCTTTATCTATCCGGAAACGCGCTCGCCGGCCGATTTGGCTGCCGAAGACAGCCGACATGCGCAGGCGGCCGCCGCAGGGATGCCGGGCACCGCTACCACTGCGCCACCGCGTCCGAGCAAAGGGGGGGCTGCGGCGTATGAGCATGCGCTCGAGGGCCCGTTCGGCGATCACACCGGCTATTACAACGAGCAGGAGTGGTTTCCGGTGTTCACCGTCGAGCGGATTACCACACGCCGCGATCCGATTTATCACTCCACGCATACCGGCAAACCGCCCGATGAACCGGCCGTCCTGGGGGTGGCCTTCAACGAGATTTTCGTTCCGCTCCTGCAAAAGCAATTCCCCGAGATCACCGACTTCTATCTCCCGCCGGAAGGCTGTAGCTATCGGATGGCAATCGTGCAGATGAAGAAGAGCTATGCGGGCCATGCAAAGCGGGTGATGTTCGGCGTCTGGAGCTTTCTGCGCCAATTCATGTACACGAAGTTCATCGTCGTCGTGGACGAGGACGTGCGTATTCGCGACTGGAAGGAAGTGATCTGGGCGATTACCACGCGGGTCGACCCATCACGCGACACCCTGCTCGTCGAGAACACGCCGATCGATTACCTCGACTTTGCGTCGCCAGTTGCCGGTCTCGGCTCGAAGATGGGAATCGATGCGACCAATAAGTGGCCAGGCGAAACGCAGCGCGCGTGGGGCGTACCCATTGTCATGGACGACGCGGTCAAAGCACGCGTCGACGATCTGTGTAAAAGCCTGGGCTTTTAATCATGCATCGCGTCAGCCGATGACGCGATGCATGCGGCGCACCGCAAAGGCGAAGCGCGGGCTAGGCAGTCCAGCGACCCGCCGCGAAGCGGC
>CAWUJR010000492.1:0-3359 GCA_963922375.1 uncultured Robbsia sp. | reverse complement strand
GGGCAAGCGCGGGCGGCGAGGCAAAGCGCCGGCGAGCCGCCTGAAAGTAGCCGGTTTGCGTCCTGTATTAGACTGATCGGACATAGTGCCGGAGGGGCAGGCCGTTCCTCTGGTTTTTCGTCGATGCGGGATTTCCAAGGTAACCGATGAACTACGCGATCGAATTCGCTCTTTTCCTGCACCTGCTGAGCCTGACCGTCTGGGTCGGGGGGATGTTTTTCGCGCACTTCTGCGTACGCCCGGCGATGATGGATCTCTCGCCGCAATTGCGATTGCCGTTGTGGGAGGGCATCTTCGCCCGTTTCTTCGTCTGGGTGACGGTGGCCATCGTGTTGATCCTGCTCTCGGGCGGCTACCTGATGTCGAAGTTCGCGACGAGCCCGACCGGCGCCCCTTGGCCGATTCACGCGATGACCGGGCTTGGCATCGTCATGATGTTGATCTTTGGTCACATCCGCTTTGCGCTTTATCCGCGTCTGCGGCGCGCGGTGCAAGCGCAGAAATGGCCCGACGGGGCGAAGGCGATCGGCGGGATTCGCAAGATGGTCACCGTCAATCTGGTGTTGGGCATCGTGACCATCGCACTGGGTGTTATCGGTCTGATCTAAGCAGATCTTCGTGCCCGACGCCTTCCAGCGTCGGCGTGCCCGAGGCATGCGACAGTGACAGCGACAGGGCCTGCGCGTCCGCCGCGAGAGGGTAACGGGGAGAGCCTGCGTTGCGGCCGCTCTGGCGCAAGCGCAATTCCGAGAAGCGGTTCGACGACATACCCACACGCGCCAGGATGGTGCTGGCCGCGTCCACGCCAAGCGGGCGCGAGAACAGATAGCCTTGCGCGTCCAATGGACCCAGTCGCAGCAACCAGCCAGCCTGCTCCTCGTTTTCGATTCCCTCGACCACGACCGACAATCCCATCGACGCGGCCAACCCGACGATCGCGGAAATCATCGAGCAGACGCTGCGATCATTCGGAATGGCCTGCACGAACGACTTGTCGATCTTCAGCGTATCGACCGGGAAACGGTGCAGATAGGCCAGCGACGAATAGCCGGTGCCGAAGTCGTCCAACGCGATCCGCACGCCGAGCGACTTCAGCGCCGAAATTTTGTCGGACACCAGCTCGGGGTACTCGATCATCGCCGTTTCGGTGATTTCGAGTTCGAGTTGTGCGGGCGGAATGTTGTGTTTGTCGAGCGCCCGCTTGACCGTGTCGACCAGGTCACCGCGCCAGAATTGGACCGAGGAGACATTCACCGCAAGCGACAGCTTTTCATAGCCTTGTGCGCGCCAGAGCGCCAACTGACCGCAGGCGCTATCCAGCACGAAATCGCCGAGTGGCAGAATCAAGCCGGTGGATTCGGCAATAGGGATGAAGTCGCCCGGCAGAATCAGCCCTTGTTCCGGGTGGCGCCAGCGCATCAACGCTTCGAAGCCGTGAATGCGGCGGTTCGTCAGATCGAAGACCGGCTGATATTCGACGAAGAACTGCTTCTGTGCGAGTCCCACCCGGAGTTGCTGCTCCCACTTCATCAGACGATCGGCACGTCGGGCCAAGTGCGGCGAATAGAACTGGTAGCAGGCTTTGCCGGACTCCTTTGCGTTGTACATCGCCAGGTCGGCTTTTTTCAGCAAGTCGGCCTCGTTCTCGCCGCTTTCCATGAAAAGCGCGATGCCGATGCTGGCGTTCAGCACGAACGGAATGCCACGTACATTGAACGGCGGCTGCAGCGCTTCGGCGACCGCTTCCGCGAGGAGCGTCGCTTCGTCCTGCACCGCCGGACCCTTGATCGCGACCAGGAACGCGTCACCGCCGCTGCGCGCGAGGATGAACACTTCACTGGATAAGCGCGTGGCGATCTCGTGCAGGCGATTCGCGGTCTTGATCAGCACTTGGTCGCCAGCGGCATGGCCGAGCGAGTCGTTGACGGTCTTGAAGTTATCCAAGCCGATCATCAACAGCGCGATTTTTCCGAGATTCTCGTCGGTGGCGACCTGTCGCCGCAGCAGTTTCAGACTCTGATAGCGATTCGGCAGTCCGGTCAAAATGTCGGTCTCGGCGAGCACCGTCATTTCGCGCTCGCGGCGCATGAGCTTGCGTACCAGGATCGTCGCCGTCAGGATGAAGCCGATGATCGCGGCCGACATGAAGGTGGTCAACGCCAGATAGACGTTGCGCGTGTGCCGATAGGCGGCCAGTTGATCATCGATCGACAACCCGGTCATGATGCCAAGCGGATAGCCCTGAATGTGACGATAGGACATGATCCGCGAGATGCCGTCCAGCGGATCGACGACGACGCCGGACAAGGTCATCGGCATCTGATAGCGGCCGCTCGCGGAGAAGCGCTGCTGTGGATCGGCACTGCCGGTGTGACGGGCCAGTACCGTGCCGTCGTCACTGATCAACGTGATGACGCCGTTGTCGCCCAACGCGGCAGTATTGTAGAAATCGCTTGTGAAGTACCGCGGATTGACCGATACGACCACGACACCGGCGAACTTGCCGTCCGGGCCGTTCAACCGTCGCGTGAATTGCAGCGACCACTGCATCGAGATCCGACCGAGGATCGGCTTGCTGATGAACAGATCGTCGGTGTCATGCAGCAAATGATATTGAAAGTGCTGACGGTCGGACAGATCGACCGGCGAGGACTGCGCGGGATTGGCGAAACGGCTGCCGGTGGTTTGCGTGAGTCGGCCATCGGGGCTGATGATCGAGACTTGCAACAGCACGTCGCTTTCGACCAGACCTTTCTGCACAGCGTCTTCGAGGTCAAACCGGTTGGGGGATTTTTCGAACTCGTACTTGATGAAGCGCGTGATCTGGTCGATTTGATGAATGGCCTTGACCGTGTGCTGTTCGAGCGCCGAAGAGAGGATCGATGCCGAATTGATCGAATCCTGATAAACGGATTCACGCTCCATCGACAAGCGGGAGCCGATCACTCCCCAAAGCACCAGCAGCAGTACGATGCCCAACGCCGGAATGGCGAGCAAGGTCCGCTTTTTGGTGGCGAGCTGATCGTCGCGTCGCGGATCGAACGGCCTAGGAGGCCCTTCGCCCGGCGGCAGTAGTGGCGTCATGTCTATGGCAGTGCAATTTTCCGTTGCAGGGCGCGAACGCTTTACCTCCGCGACCGGGCCTGTATCCGGCGGCATCGGAGAACCATCCCCCCGGGACATGGACGGTCATCCATCGATGCGGCTGTCAAATAGTAACTCAATGGCAAGATTTTTAGGAGCGCCGCAAAAGTGAACGATTGCTAAAAAATAGCCTGAAAGTTGCGTTGTTGTTCAGATCGATTGGCCCCGGGCGCGGCTTTGGCGCGGCATCGGCGCGGGACGGGAGGGTGCGCGAC
>CAWUJR010000491.1:0-3359 GCA_963922375.1 uncultured Robbsia sp. | reverse complement strand
GGTGCGACGGACGCCCCGGAAGAGAATGAAGAGACGGATGACGCCGGAGATGCCGACGATGTGTGGGGCGCAGCCCTGGCACCATTCGGCGACGCCGACGACGCCGGCAAGACGGTGGACGCCACCTGTGGGGCGACCGCTTCTGCCGCAATCGAGACGATCGGCAGGATATCGAGGGCAAGCAGACAGGTAAACAGGAGTCGGGAAATCGGTTTTCGCATCTGTCGAATAGGGAGTAGAGAGACTGATCTCGGCAGAGTCAATACCGCAGATCTTATAGCTTTATTGTGTTTGCCGGTGCAAACACATAGCCGCGGCGCACGCGACGGTACGGCCGGGCGCTGTTCAGGCCGCCTGTTTTCCGGCAGGTGAGCGTGCTGAGACGAACAGAAGCGGGCGCTTACGTGCTTGACAATGCACCGCCGAAATGGGACGTCATCGCGGTGCCGCCAAGCCGTCAGGCGCGGGTTTAAAGCATTATTTAGTTCGAAACAAATTGTCAGATCTCGGCACTTTTTGCACGTTCCTCAGTAGAATCCCGGTCCAAGCGGCCATTGAAGCGACGCGGCGACTGAAATCGCTTGTCGAGACAACATTGGCGCGGATATTGCTAAGGTCAACGCGAGTTCGGGCACAGCGAGTTTTTTGCACGCCGCGCCCGACACCCGAGATGCCGCCGATGTCGCAGGACCCGTGCCTGCCACGGCAAAACAATGAATTGATTCACAGAATCAGGAGACAGGATTGAATACGATCACCACCCCGCTACCGAGCCCGAGCGCAGCACGCGCCAGGGTCATTTTCACATGTGTGATGGCGGCGCTCGCCGGGCTGTTGTTTGGCCTCGACATCGGTGTGATTTCCGGTGCATTGCCCTTTATTGCAAAAACCTATTCCATCTCGGACAAGGTTCAAGAGTGGATCGTTAGCTCGATGATGTTTGGCGCCGCCGTGGGTGCCGTGCTGGCCGGCTGGTTGTCCTGGCGGCTGGGCCGGAAGTACTCGCTGGTCCTGGGCGCCGTGCTGTTCGTGTTCGGCTCGATCGTCTGCGCGTTTGCATGGAGTCCCGAAGCGCTGGTCATCGGACGCATCGTGCTGGGTCTGGCCGTGGGCATTGCATCGTTCACCGCCCCGCTCTATCTATCGGAGATCGCCCCGCAGAAAGTGCGAGGGGCGATGATTTCGCTTTATCAGTTGATGATCACGGTAGGCATTCTGGCCGCCTTTTTGTCGAACACGGCGTTCAGCGAAAACGGCAACTGGCGCTGGATGCTCGGCGTGATCGCTTTTCCGGCGATCGTGCTGTTGCTCGGCGTGCTCGTATTGCCACGCAGTCCACGTTGGTTGATGATTCGCGGTCGCGAGAACGAAGCGCTGGAAGTGCTGTTGCAATTGCGCCCGGACCGCGCCACCGCCGAAGAAGAAATTCAGGAAATCCGCGAACAGCTGAAGGTCAAGCAGGAAGGGCTGGGGCTGCTGCGCGCAAGTCCGAATTTCCGTCGCTCGATCGGCTTGGGCATCGTGCTGCAGATCGTTCAGCAGTTGACCGGCATCAACGTGGTGATGTACTACGCGCCGCGTATCTTCGGGCTGGCCGGTTATGGCAGTGCGCACGACCAATTGTGGGGTACCGTGCTGATCGGTGCGGTGAATGTCGTTTCGACCTTCATTGCCATCGGCCTGGTTGATCGCTGGGGCCGTAAGCCGATTCTGTACACCGGCTTTACCGTGATGGCGGCCGGCATGGGCGCACTGGGCTTCCTGTTGCACCTGGGCGTACACACGCCGGCCGAACAGATGACGGCTGCCGCGACGCTGCTGATCTTCATCGTTGGCTTCGCGATGTCCGCCGGTCCGCTGATCTGGATCTTGTGCTCGGAAATCCAACCGACGCGCGGGCGCGACTTCGGTATCGCTGTTTCGACCTTCACGAACTGGATCGCCAACATGGCCGCCGGCGCGACGTTCTTGACGCTGATCAATGCCGTAGGGGCACCGCTGACGTTCGGCGGCTATGCGGCCCTGAATGCGCTGTTCATCCTGCTGGTTCTGTGGCTGGTGCCGGAAACGAAGGGCGTATCGCTTGAACAGATCGAACGCAACCTGATGGCTGGCAAACCGCTGCGCAATATCGGACAGTAATTGTCCGGTGCGGGTGTAGTAATGCCCACTAGCACGCGCCATACGGCGCGTGCGTTGTTTCTACAGTACAGCGCGCATTGGCTAGGCGCTCAGCGCGCCACCCACACTGCGTGATGGTCGAAGCGGTCATTATCTCGGGCCAGCAGCCGGCTACACGTCAGGCAGCGATACACCACCTCGCCCTTACCCCGCCACCCGTGTTTGGTATGGGGATTTGCCTTGAGCATCATGAGCCGCGAGTGCGGCATCACCTCGGCCGCGGATTTCCCTACGAGTGATTGACAAGCCCGACAGCGCATAATGCCCCCGATTTTTTGCTGCCGATACTATCACGAGTGCAATTAAATCAATATAAAACCGCAATGATGTCGCATCGCTACCAAGTCGGTCGACGCGACGGGTGAAAACGGCATTTGACAAGTACTGACGCGTCCCATCCAGACGCGCACGGCGCTGAACACTCTCATATAAGACAACTCCTAATACGTTGAATTTCCAGCGAAGGCCGCACACGTGCGCATGGCAAAATAGCGCAGAACGCTCTTCGGGCAAGATGTTAAGCATGCCTACTTAACTGCCCGAACTTCATTATTTGCGAAAAGGATTGCGCAATGAACAAGACCCGTTGGAATGTCACCGTATCAGCCGATATCGATCGGTCTCTGCGATTATTCTTGATCAATCAAGGTCGCGGAAAGAAAGGCGATCTCTCGACATTCGTCGAAGAGGCCGTGCGGGCCCATATCGCCCAAACCCGTCAGCATCAAGGTATCGGCCTGCATCAACGACACGCAGCGCGGGAAGACGAGCGATAACGCAAACGGTTCGAAGCGGCCAGCCAACATGGCAAGAACAGAGGACGCCCGCTCGAGGAATCGTCGCGCGCAACCGCCGCGCCAGACTGATAAACGCATCGCGACACGCGCCCCCCCCCCGCCGGCGGGATTGACGGTAGAATTGCGCGACTATGAACCCGATCCGCCACTTTCTGTCGCGGGATCGCGTGGCTCGACGTTGTGTGTTTTTTCTGATCTTCACCGTCCTGTTCGCGCGCGCCTTGCTCTCAGGCGCCGTCATGTTTGATCCTGACGCGCCTGCGGGAAGTTTTGGCCTGGTGATCTGCTCCGGGCAGGGGCCGCTGTTTCCCCCTACGCCAATGCCCGGCATGGACATGGGCACCGACATGCACACGGGCATGGCGATGTCTATGCCGTTGG
>CAWUJR010000490.1:0-3363 GCA_963922375.1 uncultured Robbsia sp. | reverse complement strand
CAGTTTCACGGTGGGTTCGGTTTCGCCTGCGAATACGACGTCGAGCGCAAGTTTCGGGAGACGCGACTCTATCAAGTGGCGCCCATTTCGACCAATCTGATCTTGTCGTACGTGGCCGAGCACATCCTCGGACTGCCGCGTTCTTTCTAGGAGATCCACCGATGCGTCCTCTCGAAGGCATAAAGGTGGTGACCCTGGAACACGCGATTGCCGCACCATTCTGCACCCGGCAACTGGCGGATATGGGCGCACGCGTGATCAAGGTGGAGCGTCCGGGCGTCGGGGATTTCGCGCGTGGTTATGACGAACGCGTGCATGGGCTGTCGTCGCACTTCGTCTGGACCAACCGTTCGAAAGAAAGCATGACGCTCGATGTCAAGCAGGTCGGTGCGACGGAGGTATTGCTCGCGTTGCTTGCCGATGCCGATGTGCTGGTGCAAAACCTCGCTCCCGGTGCCGCAGAGCGGCTTGGACTGGGCTATGACACGTTATCGCACGACCACCCCGGGTTGATCGTCTGCGATATTTCCGGATATGGCGCGTCGGGCCCCTATCGTGACAAGAAGGCGTACGACCTGCTCATTCAAAGCGAATCGGGATTTTTGTCGATCACCGGTTCGCCCGGTGCACCGGCGAAAGCAGGATGTTCGATCGCCGATATCGCCGCAGGCATGTACGCGTTCTCGAATGTGCTTGGCGCGCTGATCTCGCGCGGTAGAACCGGCAAGGGCGCGCATATCGAAGTGTCGATGCTCGAAAGCATGGTCGAATGGATGGGGTACCCGATGTACTACGCGGTCGACGGTCAAACGCCGCCGGCGCTCGCGGGTGCCTCGCACGCGACGATCTACCCTTACGGCCCGTTCGTCGCCGGCGATGGGAAGACGGTCATGCTGGGGTTGCAGAACGAGCGTGAATGGCGGCTCTTCTGCGAGCAGGTATTGGAACGCCCGGCGCTCGCAACCGATGAGCGGTTCTCGACCAATTCGAAACGCAGCGCGTCGCGCGAAGCGCTCAAGGACATCATCGTGTCTGCGTTCGCGGACTTCGCAGCGGTGGAAATCATGAGCCGGCTCGACCGAGTGGGCATCGCCAACGCCCAGATGAATGCGTTGAGCGATGTGTGGGCACACCCGCAGCTCGCTGCGCGCGAGCGCTGGCGCGAAGTACAGACACCGTCCGGCCCGATTCAAGCATTGCTACCGCCCGGCATGAACATCGCCGATGACCCGCGCATGGATCCGGTGCCTTCGCTGGGACAACATACCGATGCCATTCTGCGGGAACTCGGCTACGCGGCCTCGGATATCGATCGGCTCAGAGAAGCGCGCGCAGTTTGATCGGATACCCCCATCACATATGGTGAGAACGACATGACAACGATGCACACACCTGCTTTCACTGCCACGCTGGCGAGCTTTGCCGCTTCGCTGACATTCGACGCTATTCCCGTGCGCGTATCCGATCGTGCGGTGAATCTCTATGTGGACTGGTTGGGATCGGCAATGGCCGGTAAAGGTGCGCGTCCGGTGGAGAGCATCGCACGGTTCGCCCGTATGGCGGGACCGTCGGACGGGCCGGCCGAGGTTTTGATCGATGGCCGTCGCACCACGCCGTATTTCGCCGCCATGGTGAATGGCGCCGCTTCGCATTTCGTCGAACAGGACGACGTGCATAACGGATCGGTGTTTCATCCGGCGGCTGTGGTGTTTCCCGTGGCACTGGCGCTCGCGCAGGCACTGGGTGCGTCGGGGCATGACGTGATCACGGCGGCCGTGGCCGGCTACGAGGTAGGCATACGCGTGGGCGAATTCCTGGGCCGGTCGCACTATAAGGTCTTCCACACCACCGGTACTGCCGGCACGGTGGCGGCAGCGGCGACGGCCGGACGAATGCTCAAATTATCGTCCGCGCAGATGCTCGACGCATTCGGCTCAGCGGGCACCCAGGCAAGCGGACTGTGGGAATTTCTACGGGATGCGGCCGATTCCAAGCAACTTCATACCGCCATGGCGGCCGCGAATGGATTGATGTCGGCACAACTCGCCCGCGACGGCTTCAAAGGGGCGACGCGGATCCTGGAAGGGAGCCGTGGGATGGGGGCGGGCATGTCGAGCGATGCGGACCCGATCAAGCTGGTGGCCGGTCTCGGCACCCGGTGGGCGACGGAGGAGACATCGTTCAAATACTACGCGTCCTGCAGACACACGCATCCCGCGGCGGACGCGCTTCTCCAGGTGGTGACGGCACATAAGCTGACGCCAGATGACATCGCGCATGTGGTCGCGCATGTGCATCAGGGTGCAATCGACGTGCTGGGCCCGGTCGAGTCGCCGGTGACCGTACACCAGGCAAAGTTCAATATGGGCACGGTACTCGGCCTGGTGGCGCGTCACGGCTATGCCGGCGTCAACGAATTCGAACGCGACTTTCTCGCGGAAGACACTGTCGCGTTTCGCAATAAGGTAGAGATGGCGCTGGATGAGGAGGTGGATGCCGCTTATCCGGAACGATGGATTGGCAAGGTGACCGTTACCACGACCGATGGCCGAGTGTTCGCGGGAAGGGTAGACGAACCGAAGGGAGATCCGGGCAATACGCTCTCGCGTGAGGAGATCTCGGAAAAGCTTCGTCGTTTGGTGGCGTTCTCTGGCGCGCTTTCCCAAGAGGAGACCGAGCAACTGCTCGAACTCGCTTGGGGACTGCCGTCGCAGTCGGCACTTGGGAGCGTCCTGGGCGCTGGAGCGTTCGCGTGAATACGCGTGCCAGATCTTTTCTCTTCGTGCCGGGCAATCGGCCGGAGCGCTTCGAGAAAGCGCACGCTGCTGGCGCGGATGCGGTCATCGTCGATCTGGAGGACGCCGTCGGCCCGGACGCCAAGGAAGCGGCACGCGACGCGGTATTGCGCGCGTTAGGCGACGACCGGCAAATGCTGGTTCGTATCAACGGCGCACAGACGCCGTGGTTTGACGCCGATCTCGACGCACTGGCCGGCCATCCGAGCGTGGCAGGGATCGTGTTGCCGAAAGCCGAGTCGGCCGAACAGATCGCCGCCGTGGTGGCGGCTGCTCGCGTGGGTTTGCCCGTCCTACCCCTCGTCGAAAGCGCACGCGGCTTCGCTAATGTGCACGGCCTGTGCAGTGCACCGGGTGTCGCTCGGTTGATTTTCGGCACGCTGGATTTTCAACTGGACCTGGGCATGGAGGCAGACGACACCGAATTGCTGCCGTTCAGTTGCGGCATTGTGTTGGCGTCGCGCCTCGCCGGCATCGCGGCACCGATAGACGGCGTATCCACGGCGATCGACG
Organism: uncultured Robbsia sp.; assembly: GCA_963922375.1. Classification (GTDB taxonomy): domain Bacteria; phylum Pseudomonadota; class Gammaproteobacteria; order Burkholderiales; family Burkholderiaceae; genus Robbsia. Next base: position 55 of record CAWUJR010000490.1, on the reverse strand, counting down.
ATGCGCAATCGGTGCTGGCCGATGCGTGCCGGGCACGCCGCCTCGGGTTCGCGGG
>CAWUJR010000489.1:0-3374 GCA_963922375.1 uncultured Robbsia sp. | reverse complement strand
ATCCGCCGCGGCCGCATCATCAGTCGCATGCCTGCGCAACGCGCGACGCTGTCGATCGGCGGCCGGCCGCCGATCGTCGACTTTCGGCTGTCGCGCTAAACGACCGTTTCTCGCTCAGCCTTTGCGTCGCTTCGATGGACGCAGTGCGTCGAGGAATCCGTCGGCAGATGCCGGCACGCCGAACACCATCAAATAGGCGAATGCTTCGGGGTCGAGCAGCTCGGGCCATCGACCGCCGGTCATGGTGTCGGCACGCGGCGTGCTGCCGAGCGCGTTCTTGCGCCGGGCCTTGAGCAGGCCGGTGCCAGCCGAAAGTTTAGCCGTCATAGGTGCCTCGACCCGTTAGGCTGCGCCTGTTGCGACGACGATCGTCGCAAGATCCGACGCATTTCTCTGTTGTACGTGCCGGGAGGGGAATTGGATTACTTTGCCGGATGAATAAATCGATGTCTCGCGTCGGTCAGACATCAATCAAGTACCGCGGATGCTTCGGGCACGGTGTTCGCTTCCGCGGTGCGCACGCGACGCTCGACTGCATGCACATCATCCTGGAAGGGCGTGTTGCGTACGGCGTCTGCAGCGACGATCAACTGCCGAATTTCGGTGTGGACGGCGAGGCGGCTGCCGTTCAGCGGGTAGACATTGAAAGCAAGCGTGGTCATGGCAGTGCGGAACGAACGGTAATGGTCAAAGCGGTCAAGCGCAATCAAACGCAGCGACATCTGGCGTACGTCTTCACGCGCAAGGCCGTCCTGCGTTGCGCGCTGCGGTGACGTGAACGATGAGCGGACTATACTGTATCAAATCCATTGCTGGGCATTCGATCTGGACGGCCTGCATCGCGTATCGACGCTTGTTCAGCGTCAGCATAACGGCATGCATCAGGCCGTTATCCATAGCATCCTGAATGATCTCTCCCCCATAGCACGCATACTGATTTGTAAAGCGAAAATCGATGGTTCATCGTTCTGCACCGTCGTTGCTATAGTCCTGCCGCAGATGCACCGTTTGAGTGCGTGCTACACGGAGAGGACCATGCGGGTGAAGAAGATGGCCGCTCGGATCGCGGGCGTGATTCCGGCGGCGACATGGAAGGTGGCAGTGGGATTGGCAATCGGGTCGGCATTATTGGCGTCCGGTGTCGCCCATGCGGATCGCCTGGATGACATCAAGAAAGCGGGGGTGCTGCGCGTCGCAACGTTCGACAGCAATCCGCCGTTCGGTTTCGTCGATCCGAAGACCGAGCAGATCGTCGGCCTTGATGTCGATTATGCCAAGGCAGTGGCGAAGAAGCTGGGTGTCAAACTGGATCTGCAACCGACGAACCCGGCCAACCGCGTCGCTTTCCTGACATCGGGCAAGGTCGATTTGGTCTTCGCCAACTTCACGATTACCGATGAGCGCAAGCAGCAGGTAGATTTCAGTACGCCGTATTTCGCGTCGGGTACGCAATTCATTGCAAAGAAGGGTGTGCTGAAATCGCCGTCGCAACTCAATGGGCTGCGTATCGGTGCGGACAAGGGCACGACGAACGAACAGCAAGTGAGAACGCAGTTCCCGCAGGCCACGATCGTCGATTATGACGACACGCCGTTCGCGTTCGCCGCGCTGCGCTCGGGTAATGTCCAGGCGATCACACAGGATGGTCCGAAGCTCGTGGGCTTGCTCGCGAACGTCCCGGATCGCGCGAAGTATGAGATTCCGCCATTTACGATCTCGAACGATTACGAAGGCGTCGGCGTACCGAAGGGCGAGCCGCGGCTGCTGGCCGCGGTCAATCAAACCCTCACCGGTTTGGAAGCCGACGGCGAAGCCGCTAAGATCTACGACCACTGGTTCGGGCCGAAGAGCAAAGCGCCGCTGCCGCGTCTGTTCAAAATTGGCGATCCGGAAAAGCACTGACCATCCGATGAATCACTGGCTTGCACCGAAGTATCAGCACTGGATCTGGCAGGGGTTTGGCGAAACCGTGATGTTGTCCATTGCGGTAGCCGTAGCGGCGACGCTGCTCGGATTTGGTTTGTCGCTGGCGCGCAGTTCGCGTTCCGGATGGTCGCGACGACTGGCCGCCTGCTATGTGCTGATATTCCGCAATTCGCCGCTGATCGTCCAATTGCTGTTTCTCTACTTCGGCGTAGCCAGCATCCTGCCCGATCCGGCGATGACGTGGCTGAATTCGCCGCATGTCCTCTCGATCGGTGCCATACCCGGGTTCGGTGCGATCGGTCTACATTGGCCATCGTTTGAATTCGTTGCGGGATTCGTCGGCTTGACGCTGTATTCGACGACATTCATCGCCGAAGAGTTTCGTGCCGGCCTGCGTGGTGTGCCTACCGCGCAGTATCAGGCGGCTGCAGCGTTGGGATTGACGCGCTTCGCGGCGTTTCGCTACGTCGTGCTGCCCCAAGCGGTGCGCATTGCGCTGCCCTCGCTGTTTGGCCAATACATGAATATTGTGAAGAACTCGTCATTGACGATGGCGATCGGACTCGCCGAGCTGTCTTATTCGGCGCGGCAGGTGGATACCGAAACGTTCAAGACCTTCCAGGCATTCGGGGCCGCGACGGTGCTGTACATCGCGACGATCGCGCTGATCGAGGCCGCGCTGTTGGTCATCCAGCATAGCGGTCGACGTTCGATGAGGCGCGGCTGAATGGATCTCTCGATACTGCTGCCGAATATGCCCTATCTATTATGGGGCGCCTTTCCTCGTGGACCGCTGGGTGGGCTGTCGCTGACGTTGATATTGGCGTCGTCGTCCGGCATCCTGTCGGCTGTGCTCGGCTTGGTCGGAGGCGTCGGCCTGTCATTGGCACGGGGACCGGTGAAAGGGGGGCTCCTCGCGATCATCGGCTTTTTTCGGGCGATACCCGTGCTGATGCTGATCTTCTGGACCTTCTTTTTGCTGCCGATCCTGTTTCATGTCAATGTACCGGGTACGGCCACCGTGGTTTGCGCGCTGGCGCTGATCGGAGGTGCCTACCTGTCGCATTCCGTGCACGCAGGCGTGGTTGCGGTGGGTCGCGGCCAGTGGCAGGCCGCGATGTCGCTCGGGCTGACCCGGGTGGAGGGGTTGCGCTATGTGGTTCTGCCGCAGGCGCTCCGCATCATGGCCCCCTCGTTTATCAATCAGTGGGTGTCGTTGATCAAGGACACATCGCTCGCTTATATTGTCGGCGTGCCGGAACTGTCGTTTTTGGCAAACCAAGTCAATAGTCGATTGATGGTTTATCCACTGGAGATCTATGGACTGGTCGCCGTGATGTATCTGTTGCTATGCACCGCCCTCGACCAGTTGGCGGCACGGCTGCGACGTGCGGCACCGGGCGAGCGCGTGGCCCGCTAATCAGCGCGCAGATGCGGGAGCCGCATTT
>CAWUJR010000488.1:0-3381 GCA_963922375.1 uncultured Robbsia sp. | reverse complement strand
AGCCGAGGCGGGACATGCCTCGCGCCAGATCGCGCTGTGCTTCGACGATCGTCATCCGGTCGAGCGATGCGCGCGCGACCAGCAGTTCCTTACGGACCGCACGCAGTTGGCGTGGCGACAAGCGGCCATGCCCACTGACGCCGGACAGCGGATCACGTTGTTGGCGGGAATCGATCGACATACTCAGCGCCTGCCTTTGTGATCGTCATCGTCATCGTCGTGGGCGCTTCGGCTGCACCGTTCTACCAGCGCCCAGTCGTTCTCGAATTCCGCCCGCGTGGTTTCGAATGGGGGCGGGGCGTGCCGGATTGCGTCTCGTACGCGAATCGCGCAGTAAGCGGCGATCAGCACATAGATCAACGAAAGAATCGCGAGCGGTTGCCAGCGGTAACTGTCCCACAACACCACGACCACCAGTGCGCTAAGCCCGATCAATGCGAGCAGGCCGACCATCAATGCCACCAGGCTCAACAGCAGCGTCGACAACAAGCGGTCTTTCTCTTCGGCCAACTCGATGCCGAATATCTCGACCCGCGTCTGCGCGATCGACGCAAACGCACCGGCGATCTTGCTCAGAGCGGAGGCCATGCCGGAATGCGGGGTGTCGCGGGACGTCATCGATACCCCGATGACGACCGCACGCGTCGCCGGTTCGAAAGCGGGCAGAGCATGCGCTTACTTCCGGTTGATGAGCAGACCCAACACGAAGCCCGTGGCAGCAGCGATCCCCAGGGACTGCCATGGGTGTTCGTGCACGTAGTCATCCGTCTTGCGCGCCGCTGCCTTGCCTTTTTCAACGACCACGACCTGAACGTCTGCCGCCTTGTCCTTGGCTTGCTTCAATTGCGCGAGCGCTTTCTCGCGGAGTTCGGTCGCGCGTTCGCCGGTCGTGCTGGCGGCCTGCTTCAACAAATCTTCCGCATCCGATAAAACGGCCTTGATATCCGACATGGGTTTCTCCTTATGTGTCTCCGGGACCATTTGCCCCTCTTTATCAGCAGGGCGTCCGGACTATTATCATCGTAACGGAAAAACCGGCCAACGGCGCGAATCTACCGACGCCGCGCTGTTTCCAGTTGTTTCTGAAAGCGGCGCAGGCGACGCCGATCCGTTTGCATCGTCAATCAGTCGCCAATGGCGTCGGTCGTATGAAACAGGCCGTTTTGAAACACCAATGGGCGCATCGACGCACCGTCCGGATGCGTGCCGCAACGCTCTACTTCACCGACGAAGATCGTGTGATCGCCTTCGTCGTAGCGGCTGCGATTATGACATTCGAACCACGCAAGCGCGCCGTCCAGAATCGGCAGACCGCGCTCTCCCGACCGGTGGGCGATGCCGGCGAAACGGTCCGTCTTGACGGTGGCAAAGTGCCGACACAGCGCCACTTGCGCGGATGACAACACGTTGACCACATAGTGCGTATTGTCTCGAAATACAGGCATCGAACTGGCGGTCGCGGCCAGGCTCCACAGAATCAGTGGCGGCGCAAGCGACACGGAGTTGAACGAACTGGCGGTAATGCCCAGCATCTCGCCGTTCGGCGCACGCGTCGTTATGACGGTGACGCCGGTGGCGAATTGCGATAGCGTTTTACGGAACACCGAACCGTCAAAATCTGGGCGCGCAGCTTCACGCATGAAAAACTCCTGGCTTCTTGCCGTCCGCTTCTTGCAATCGGGCTTCCTGCAATATTTTTGCAATATCGACGCCCGCAATATCAAACCACCGTTGGCGTTCTCGATCCGCAGTGAACGCCACCGCAGCAAGGGTCGTTGCGCTACACATCGTCACCCTCGCCAACGGCCGGGGCACCATCATTCGCAGCATTGTATCGGAAAGCCCGGCTTGCCCGCTGGTTTGCCGGATTGGCCCGTATGCGGGAACGGGCGAACTGCGCTAGTCTGAGGGGAATCGCTATCCAATGTGTGCATCATCGGGAGTCAATATGGAACAGGAACAGGCAGCGGCGCAGGTGTCCGTACAGCAGGGCCGGACGGAAGTCGCGACCTTGGGGGGCGGCTGCTTTTGGTGCACTGAAGCGGTTTTTCTGCAGGTCGACGGCGTCACGGCGGTTGAATCCGGCTATGCGGGCGGCCATACGGCAAACCCGTCGTACGAGGCCGTATGTGATGGCGTGACCGGGCATGCCGAAGTTGTGCGCGTCACGTTCGAGCCAGCGAAGATCGGTTATCGGGACGTACTGGACATTTTCTTCGGCACGCACGATCCGACCACGTTGAACCGGCAGGGCAACGACGTCGGCACGCAGTATCGCTCGGTCATTTTCACCGAGTCTGCCGCGCAGGACATCGCAGCGCGGGAAACGATCGCAGCGCTGACGCAGCAGAAGACGTTCGATCAGCCGATCGTCACCGACATCGAGCCGCTGAACGGCAATTATTTTCCTGCTGAGGCCTACCACCAAAACTATTTTGCGCAGCACCCGAACCAAGGGTATTGCTCATATGTGGTCGCACCAAAAGTCGCGAAGCTGCGGCAGAAATTTGCGAACCGTCTGAAGGGGCGAGCCGCCTGAAGCGTGCCACGCGTTGTCACCCATTGTCACGCAGCGGCGATCCGGCGCCACCCAACATGACTCCGTGTTGCCGCGTGGCATCCCGTGTCAGGCATCGGCGGCGGGCCAGTGGTTCTCGGCGAGGCATCGGGCAAAATCGATGCGACTTGCCCATCCGTCGCGCTGCAGCATCGGTTCGTCGTAGAAATGGGTGACGGGTCCGACGCACAGAATCGCCAGCGGCTTCGCATCGGTCGGCATGCCCAGGACGCGTTGCACGGCGGCGACGTCGAACAACGACACCCATCCGAGACCCAGACCCTCGGCACGGGCGGCTAGCCACATGTTCTGAATCGCGCACGAAAGCGAGGCGACATCCATCTCCGGTAACGTGCGCCGCCCGAAGATATGCGGCGCTCGGTTCTCCATCAGACCGGCGACGAGGACTTCCGCGCAATCCAGAATGCCCTGAACCTTGAGCTGCATGAAGTCGTCGCCACGCTGCCCGAGCGCTTCCGCCGTTGCCAAGCGCTCCGCTTCGACGATGTGATGGAGCGACTGACGCAGCGCCGGATCGCTCACCCGCACGAAGCGCCAAGGCTGCATGAAGCCGACACTCGGCGCATGGTGCGCGGCGTCCAAAAGGCGGGCGAGTTGTTCAGGCGGTACGGTGCCGGCTGCGAAATGGCGCATGTCGCGGCGCTCGCGGATCACGCGATAGACAGCGTCGATATCCTCTTTCGGATACGCATTCTGATTGCCGTGCGCCGGGTTGTGCGCATCGTCCGCCGTCGCGCCCTTCGGGATGGCGGCCCGTTGCGGCATGGGCGCGGCAACGCCTGAGAAAGGGGTGTCGCCGTGGG
>CAWUJR010000487.1:0-3384 GCA_963922375.1 uncultured Robbsia sp. | reverse complement strand
CGACCCGGCAGCGTCTTCCGATGCGTCGTTCGCCATGTCGTCCATCACGCCAGCCGCTGCGGCGTCCGCTGGGTCGTCCGATCCATCGGCACCTACGTCGCCGAGAATCAGTCGCCGTACCTTCATCACCTGGGTCAGTGCCAGCGGCGTGGCCATGTCCGCGCACGGCCCCGCACAGGCCGCTGCGGTGGAAGAGGCAGACGTCGCCACCCATGTCCACGCACCCGACGCACCCGCGACAGAAGGCGCGGTACCGGTGCATTTTACGTTGAACGGCCAACCGATCAGCGTGACGGTCGACCCGCGCACCACCCTGTTGGATACCGTGCGCGAGACGCTGCAACTGACCGGCACGAAAAAAGGCTGTGACCATGGTCAGTGCGGTGCGTGTACGGTACACGTGGATGGTAAGCGCATCAATTCCTGCCTGAGCCTCGCCGTCATGAACGAAGGCGCGGATATCACCACGATCGAGGGTATCGGTCAACCCGGCCATCTGCATCCGATGCAGCAGGCGTTCATCGACCATGACGGCTACCAATGCGGCTATTGCACATCAGGCCAAATCATGTCGGCAGTCGGATTGCTGCAGGAACCATGGGGCAGCGGCGACACCGACGTCAAAGAAGCGATGAGCGGAAACATCTGCCGCTGCGGCGCGTACAAGAATATCGTCGCTGCCATTCAACAGGTCCGCAAGGGCTGAGCCGGAGCCATTGATGCAAACCTTCGATTACACGCGCGCGACCGATCCGAGCCAGGCAATCGGTGCCGCTTCCCGCCTGCTGAACGGCCATTCGGCACCCGTCGCTCAACCCACCGTGCGCTTTGTCGCTGGCGGCACAACGTTGATCGACCTGATGAAGCTCGATGTCGAAAAGCCCGAGCATCTGATCGACATCAACAAGTTGCCATTGAAAGACGTGGAAACGCTGCCGGACGGTCGCTTGCGTATCGGCGCACTGGTTCGGAATGCCGATCTTGCCAATCATCCCACCGTGCAGCGCGACTACCCGGTGCTATCGCTTGCGTTGAAATCGGGCGCTTCCGCACAACTGCGCAATATGGCGACGACCGGCGGCAATCTCTTACAGCGCACGCGTTGCCTGTATTTCCGCGATTCCGCGTCGGCCTGCAACAAGCGCGACCCCGGATCCGGCTGTGCGGCCATCGACGGCGCAAACCGAAATTTGGCGATCCTCGGCACGAGCGAACACTGCATTGCCACCAACCCGTCGGATATGAACGTCGCGCTGACCGCACTCGAAGCCACGATCGTGACGTCGAATGCGAACGGTGGACGCCAGATCCCGATCGCCGATTTCTTCCTGTTGCCCGGCAACACGCCGGAACGGGAAACGGTGTTGATGCCAGGTGAGCTGATCACCCATGTGATCCTGCCGCCGCCGACGGCAGGGGCGCACGCCACGTATCTGAAGCTACGCGATCGGGCGTCTTATGAATTTGCGTTGGCATCGGCCGCCGTCATCGTGATCGTGCGCAATGGCGTCATCGACCATGCGCGTATAGCGATGGGGGGCGTGGGCACCCGCCCGTGGCGTTCGCAAGCCGCCGAACAAGCGCTGCAGGGCAAACCGCTCACCGACGCGACTTTCGCTCAGGCGGCGCAAGCGGCATTGAGCGGAGCGCAAGCGCAAAGCCAGAACGGCTTCAAGATAGAACTGGCAAAACGCTGCCTGACGCATGCATTGAAAACGAGTACGGCGAATGCATGATGCGCACGCCCTCCCTGCCTCCCTACGCAACCTAGACGATACGGGAACGAGATGAAGAACCCAGACAAAGATGTGTCGGCCGTCATCGGTCTGCCGCTTTCACGTGTTGACGGTCCGCTGAAAGTCAGCGGTATGGCGCATTACACTTCCGATCGCCGCCTGCCGGGCATGCTCACGGCGGTGCCGGTGTGTGCGACGATCGCTAAAGGCACATTGACCGGCCTTGATTCGCAGCAAGCCGCCTCGATGCCGGGCGTCAAAGCCATCTTCACGCGCGAGAACATCGGCAAGTTCTATCACGTCGATAAATCCACCGGCGTGAAGATCGACGAAAGTCGGCCGCCGTTCGAAGACGATACGATCCGCTATTACGGCCAATTCGTCGCATTGGTGGTGGCCGACACGTTCGAACAAGCCAGCGCAGCCGCGGACGCGGTAAAAGCGCATTATCGCGCCGACACACCCAATGTATCGATGAGACTGTCTCCGGATGCCGCACCAAAGGTCGAAAGCCATCGCGGCGACCCCGATAGCGCATTCGCAAGCGGTCCGGTCACAGTGGACGCGGTGTACACGACGCCGATCGAAACCCACAATCCGATTGAATTGCACGCGAGTGTGGCCACCTACGACAGCACCGGTGGTGGATCGTACACGCTATACGAATCCACGCAGGCCATCATGAATCACCGCGCAGTGATGGCCCAAATGCTTGGCGTGCCGAACGAACGCGTCAGAATCGTCACCGAGTACTTGGGCGGCGGTTTCGGCGGCAAGCTGTGGCCGTGGTCGCATACTTTGCTGGCAGCGGCGGCGGCGCGTAATACAGGCAAACCGATCAAGCTGGTCGTCAGCCGTCAGATGATGTTCCACAACGTCGGCCATCGTCCGAACACGCAGCAGCGCCTGCGCCTGAGCGCGATGCAAGACGGCACATTGACGTCGTTGCAGCAGGACTACGTCTGCCATTCGCCAACGAACAGCAAACGTACCGAAGACTGCGGCGAGGCCACCCCCTATCTGTACAGCACGCCGAACCTGCGCATTACCGGCGCGACCAGTGCCCGCGACATTGCACCGGACACGTCGATGCGCGGCCCCGGTGCGGTGCCAGGCTTGTTCGCCGTCGAATCTGCGATGGACGAACTCGCACTGGCGCTGCGCATGGACCCCGTCGCGCTGCGTCTGAAGAATGAACCGACGCTGGACGAAAGTCTCGGCGTACCGTTCTCGTCGCGCCACTTGGTCGAATGCGTGCAGCGCGGCGCCGACACGTTCGGCTGGTCGCGACGCAATCCGCAAGTCGGCTCCATGCGTGATGGCGACGAGGTATTGGGCTGGGGGATGGCATCGGCATCGTGGATGGCGAAGCGCCTTGCGGCGCAGGCGAATGTCGAATTCCGCGACGACGGCACATTGCGCGTATCCAGCGGGACGCAGGATATCGGCACCGGCACCTACACGGTGCTGGCACAAATGGCCGCCGAGCAGACCGGCGTGCCGCTATCGCAGGTGCATGTCGCGATTGGCGATACGCAGTTGCCGTCGGGGCCGATGTCGGGTGGCTCGATGGCGACGGCATCGCTGGTGCCCGCAGTGAGCGCGGCATCGCGCGACGCCGTCCACCGGCTATTGATGGCCGCGGCCG
>CAWUJR010000486.1:0-3391 GCA_963922375.1 uncultured Robbsia sp. | reverse complement strand
AAGCGGACGCCCCGGTGGCGGATAGGGCGGTCGACGCGCAGCGTGTCCAGGGCGCGGTCGACTACGCGTGCGAGTTGAAGTTCGACGGTCTGGCGATGTCGCTGCGTTATGAGCACGGCGAGCTGGTTCGCGGCGCAACGCGCGGCGACGGTGCGACGGGTGAGGATGTGACCGACAACATCCGTACGATCCGCTCGATTCCGTTGCGTCTGAAAGGTGCCCATCCGCCGGCCGTGCTCGAAGTGCGCGGCGAAGTGCTGATGTTCAAGCGCGATTTCGAAAAATTGAATGCGCGGCAGCGCGAGGCGGGCGAGCGCGAATTCGCCAATCCTCGCAATGCGGCGGCCGGTAGCCTGCGCCAGCTCGATTCGAAGATCACGGCGAAACGTCCGCTATCGTTCTTCGCCTATGGCATCGGTGCGTTGGAAGCCGCGCCGATGCCCGACACGCACCATGCGTTGTTGGATTGGTACCAGTCGCTCGGGCTGCCGGTCTGCCGGGAGCGCAGTGTGGTGCGAGGCGCGGCCGGCATGCTTGCGTTCTACCGCGACATCGGCACACGCCGCGACGTGCTCCCGTATGACATCGACGGCGTGGTCTACAAGGTCGACCGGGTCGCCGAGCAGGCCACGCTCGGTTTCGTGTCGCGCGCGCCCCGATTCGCGCTCGCGCACAAATTTCCGGCACAGGAAGCACTGACGACGCTGCTCGGTATCGATGTCCAGGTGGGGCGTACCGGCGCGATCACCCCGGTCGCGCGCTTGACACCCGTCTTCGTCGGCGGCGTCACGGTAACCAATGCGACGCTGCACAACGAGGACGAAGTCGTTCGCAAAGACATTCTGATCGGCGACACGGTGATCGTGCGCCGCGCGGGCGATGTGATCCCGGAGGTCGTCGGCTCGTTGAAGGAACGCCGTCCAGCCGATGCGAAACCCTTTGTAATGCCGACGCACTGCCCGGTCTGCGGATCGGCCATCGAGCGCTTACCGGACGAGGCGGTTGCGCGCTGCACCGGTGGGCTGTTCTGTCCGGCGCAGCGCAAGCAGGCACTCTGGCATTTCGCGCAACGCCGGGCACTCGATATCGACGGTCTCGGCGACAAGATCATCGATCAGTTGGTCGAGCAGCAACTGGTGCGCACGCCCGCAGATCTGTTCAAGCTCGGTTTTGCCACGCTTGCGCAGCTTGATCGGTTCGCGGACAAATCGGCGCAGAACCTACTCGATTCGTTGGCCCACGCGCGGGCGACCACCTTGCCGCGCTTCATCTTCGCGTTTGGCATTCGCCAGGTGGGCGAGAGCACCGCAAAGGAACTGGCCCGCCATTTCGGCAGTCTGGATGCATTGATATCCGCCGATCTGACCGAGCTTCTCGCGGTGCGTGATGTCGGACCGGTGGTCGCCGAATCGCTTGCGCAATTTTTCGCGGAGCCGCATAACGTCGAAGTGATCGAGCAGTTGCGGGCGGCCGGCGTCCATTGGGAAGAAGGTCCCGGTATCCAGAGCGCACCGCCAGGCGTGCTGGCCGGCAAGACCGTGGTACTGACCGGGACGTTGCCGACCCTGAGCCGGGAAGACGCGAAGGCGCTACTGGAGGCCGCAGGTGCGAAAGTTGCGGGGTCTGTGTCGGCAAAGACGCATTTTCTGGTAGCGGGTGCGGATGCGGGTAGTAAACTAACCAAAGCCGAAGGCCTTGGTATTCCGATCCTGGACGAGGCGCAAATGCAGGCCCTACTCGCCAGGGCGCGCCTGGACGGCGCTTCGGACGCGCAAGCTGCGCAGCAGACCGACGACGGTGTCCCAACCAATGGAGAAACCGAATGATTCGCGAGATTCTGAAAATGGGCGATCCGCGGCTGTTACGGATCGCGCCGACCGTCGACAAGTTCGATACACCCGAATTGCATGCGTTGGTGGCGGACATGTTCGACACGATGCGCTCGGTGAACGGGGCCGGGCTGGCAGCGCCACAGATCGGTGTCGACCTGCAGGTCGTGATCTTCGGATTCGGCGAAAACCAGCGCTATCCGGATGCCGATCCGGTGCCCGAAACCGTGTTGATCAATCCCGTGATCGCGCCGGTGTCGCAGGATATGGACGAGGGCTGGGAGGGATGTCTGTCAGTCCCCGGCATGCGCGGTGTCGTCAGCCGCTATTCGTCTATCCGTTATGAAGGATATGACCAGTTCGGCAATCCGATCGATCGCACCGTGCGCGACTTTCATGCGCGGGTGGTGCAGCACGAATGTGACCATCTGATCGGCAAGCTGTATCCGATGCGAATGACCGATTTCAGTCGTTTCGGCTTCGTCGACGTGTTGTTTCCGGAAATGGACCCGACACTCGACGATTGAAGCGGGGCGACGCCCCCCCCAACGCCCAGCCACTGCAAACCGAAGCAACGCTCCCCAGCAACGGTCGAGCCGTTGCAAGCCGAGGCCGGTTGGGCGATTAAGGTCAGAAGACTTCGTTGTCGCCCAGATAGCGCCATTCGCCGACCGGCAAGGTGCTCAGCATCACCTGGCCGATCCGCACGCGCTTCAAGCCGACGACCTCGAGTCCGACCAATTCGCACATCCGGCGAATCTGTCGTTTCTTGCCTTCATGCAGCACGAAGCGCAGTTGTTCACCGTTTTGCCAGTCCACTTGCGCCGGACGCAGTGGGACATCGTCGAGCGATAAGCCGTGGCGAAGCAACGCGAGCTTTTGTTCGGGAAAGTGAGACTGTACGTCCTCGGTCAGCGTGCCGTAGCTTACTCGGACCAGATATTCTTTTTCAACCTCGGACGATTCGCCGATCAATTGTTTCGCGACGCGACCGTCTTGCGTGAACACCAGTAGGCCGGTCGAATCGATGTCCAAACGTCCCGCCGGCGCGAGCGCGCGCAGATGCACATGCTCGAAGCGATGGCGGCTCGCATCATGTATCCACCGATTATCCGGCACGATCAGCGCGGCGGCCGGCGGGTGGCCGTCTTCCGGCTGTCCGGACACATGGCCGACGGGCTTATGCAGGAGAATCGTCACCAAGCGATTTTGTTGTTCCCGCGCCTGGCGAATCACCTCCACCTGTTGTTCCGGACGCACCCGGGTGCCCAGTGTGTCGATCCGTTCGCCATCGACGCGTACCCAACCCTTCTCGATCCACTCATCGGCTTCGCGGCGCGAACACAGACCCAGCTCGGACATACGCTTCGATAGGCGCATCGTGCCGTCGTTTTCGCGTACAGGCATGGATACCGCAGGTACGGCAGGTGCGGCGCCCCGAGGTGCGGACGACAATGTTTTGCCGGTGCCTTGTGGTCGCGCGCCGTGGTCGGGCTTTCCTGCCGACTTGTCGAAGCGCGGACGATCCGCGGAATGTTCGGTGGAGCGAGCGTCGCTGCGAC
>CAWUJR010000485.1:0-3409 GCA_963922375.1 uncultured Robbsia sp. | reverse complement strand
TTTCATTCTGGAATTCCATCGAGCCGGGGCAATCAATAAATGTGTAGTGATCGCCGAGGTAGGTGGTCTCGGCCGTGGTCAGCTCTGTGCTCATGCCGTGGGCGCGGGCTTCGGCGGTAGCATCGCCGACGGTGTCACCGGCAGTGGGAAACTGACCCAGGCGGCACATCGAATCTGACCCACCGTTCATGGTGTCCCCCTCGATCAGGAGGGGGCGATGTTGACGGTGGAGGAACGGATGGAGATTACGGTTTTATCGAAGCATGGCGAGAGCATCCACGGGATTGCCAGGGCCATGGGTGTGTCGCGCAATACGGTGCGGCGCTATCTGCGCGAGGGTGAGGCGGCGGCGACACGCAGGCCTGGGCCTAAGCGGCCAGAAAAGCTTGACCCTTTCAAGAACTACATCGCCGAGCGGATGCAGGCTGCCGCGCCGGATGTGATCCCGGCGGCAGTACTGCTGCGCGAGATCCAGGCGCGCGGCTATGATGGCGGCTACACCCGGCTCAAGGTTTTCGTACGCGGCTTGCGCCCCGCGCCAAAACCTGATCCGGTGGTTCGGTTCGAGACCGAACCGGGTCATCAGATGCAGGCCGATTGGGCAACGGTCGGGCGCGGGACTGATAAGCTCAAGGTGTTCATTGGCACGCTTGGCTGGAGCCGGACGGCCTATGTCGAGTTTTGCGATGACGAACAGTTCGAGACGCTGCGTTCGGCCCACGAGCACGCATTCGACTTCTTTGCCGGCGTGCCGCGCGAGGTGCTCTACGACAACATGAAGACGGTTGTTCTGGAGCGCAACGCGTATGGGCGCAACCTGCACCGCTTTCATCCAGGCTTCCTCGACTATGCCGGGCACGCTGGCTTCCTGCCACGATTATGCCGGCCCTACCGCGCCAAGACGAAAGGCAAGGTCGAGCGGTTTATCGGTTATCTCAAACGCAGTTTCTGGATACCGTTTGTGGCCTCGTGCCGGCAATCTGGATTAAAGCCGGACAAGCAGGCAGCCAATGCGGCAGTTGCGATCTGGTTGCGCGAAGTTGCCAACGCTCGCGTGCATGCAACGACTGGCGAGGTGCCGTTGGAGAGGTTGATCATCGAGCAAGGCAAACTGCAGGATCTGCCAAAGCCTTATAAAGGCCGCCGCCCTAAAGATCAGGCGGCGCGCAGTATGACCACGTCATCAAAGTCACGCGCTGTCATCGGCTATCAGCATCCACTCTCAACCTATGACGCGTTGCTGGAGCCAACGGTGTTGGAGGCTCAGCCATGAGCGACCTCCAGCACGAACGCATCACCGCACTGACAGCCGAGTTGCGGCTTGGCGCGATGGCGGATCTTTACGGCGCGATCGCGCAGGATGCAGCCAAACGCAAGGACGCGTCCTACGCAGACTTCCTTGAGCAGGTGCTGCGCGCGGAACGCGATGCACGGCGGGTGCGTTCGGCGTCGATGCTGGCACGCACCGCCGGCTTCCCGGCGATCAAGACACTCGACGACTACGACTTCGGTTTTGCAACCGGCGCCCCAAAAGCCCAGATCCACGAACTCGCCTCGCTTGGCTTTGTCGAGCGCACTGAGAACGTCGTGATGCTTGGGCCCTCCGGCACCGGCAAGACGCATCTCGCAATCGCGCTCGGGCTTCTGGCCACAACACGTGGCTGGAAGGTGCGCTTCACGACGGCTGCCGATCTCATCTTGATGTTGGAGACCGCACAAAGGCAGGAACGCTTGAAAGATGTTTTGCAACGCGCCATCGCCAATCCGCGACTGCTGATCATCGACGAGATCGGCTACCTGCCATTCGGACGCGACCAGGCTAACCTGTTCTTCCAGGTCATCGCCAAGCGTTACGAGAAAGGGTCGATGATCCTGACGTCGAACCTGACGTTCGGCAGTTGGGACGACGCCTTCGCCGGTGACGCAGTCCTCACAGCCGCCATGCTCGATCGCATCCTGCATCACGCAACCGTTGTGCAGATCTCGGGCGAAAGCTACCGCCTCAAGGACAAACGCCGTGCCGGCATCGTTGCACGACCGGCCAAGACAAAGACGACGGCCAAGGCAGAAGCCGATTGAGCTGTTTGATGCCCTCACGCGTGAGGGCATCAAACAGCAAGACAAGGTGGGTCAGATTCAAAGTGCCGATCTGCCGATAAGTGGGTCAGTTTGAAGGTGCCGTTGACAGCTTAAAAAAAGCATGATCGGGGGTGGGGACGACCACGAATGAGATACCCCGCCTCAGAGAAACTCGAGATCATTCGCATCGTCGAGAAATCGCATCTGCCGGTCAAGCAGACGCTGGCCAGGATCGGTGTGTCGCGGCCGACGTTTTACCGGTGGTACGATCTCTATCGCCGGTTCGGCGAGGCCGGTCTCGAAGACCGGCGCGCCGGGCCGAAGCGTCCGGCCTGGAACCGCATTCCCGACGATGTGCGGGCCAAGGTTCTCGACATGGCGCTCGACAAGCCGGATCTCAGCCCGCGTGAACTCGCCGTAACGTTCACCGACGAGAAGGCCTACTACATCTCGGAAGCCAGTGTTTACCGGCTTTTGAAGGCGCACGGGCTGATCACATCGCCGGCTTATATCGTCATGAAAGCGGCGAATGAGTTCAAGGACAAAACAACCGCGCCGAACCAACTCTGGCAGACCGACTTTACGTATCTGAAGGTCAACGTCTGGGGGTGGTATTATCTCTCGACTATCCTCGATGACTTCTCGCGTTACATCGTGGCCTGGAAGCTGTGCTCGACAATGAAGGCCAGCGACGTCACTGACACATTGGAAATGGCACTGGCGGCATCAGGGCTCGACCGAGCCGATGTCCGGCATCGCCCGCGTTTGCTATCGGATAACGGCTCGAGCTATGTCGCCGGCGATCTCGCCGACTGGATGTCGGAACATGACATGAAACATATCCGCGGTGCGCCGTATCACCCGATGACGCAAGGCAAGATCGAGCGTTGGCATCAGACACTCAAGAACCGCATCCTGCTTGAGCACTACTATCTACCCGGTGACCTGGAGGCTCAGATCGAAGCCTTTGTCGGCCACTACAATCATCACCGCTATCACGAAAGCCTCGGCAATCTCACACCCGCCGATGTCTACTTCGGTCGCGGCCACACAATCTTGCTGGAAAGAGAAAGGATCAAACGCAAAACACTCGAACGACGACGCTTGCAACACGAAAAGCAAGCCGCTTAAATCAGAACAACAGATGATCCAGATTCTCCTAATGATCGAGCTACGCGAGTCTCAAAGATTTTGATGACGGACAGGTCCTGCAAAGAAGGTTTGGCGTTGCCAACCTTTGGCGTAACTCGCCCTGCATCCTAACGAACTACCACCGGCCGGTCTCTCCAAATCATGCCTCTACAAGGGGCAGCGGACGGCAAGACACCCA
>CAWUJR010000484.1:0-3411 GCA_963922375.1 uncultured Robbsia sp. | reverse complement strand
CGCATCGGCGACGTCGGCCACCGCGCGGGCGGTCGCCGCATCGCGAATGCCAAAACCGACGCCGACCGGCAACGTGACCGCTTCACGAATGGACGGGATTCTACTCGCGATATGGGCTACGTCCAGATTTCCTGCTCCGGTGACCCCTTTTAGCGACACATAATAGACGTAACCGCTGGCGACCTTCGCGACGGCCGCCACCCGTGCCGGCGTCGATGTCGGGGCGAGCAGGAAGATCGGATCGATATCGGCCGAGCGCATGGCGCCGGCGAATTCCTCGGCCTCCTCCGGCGGATAGTCGACGACCAGCACGCCATCGACGCCCGCATCGCGGGCGGCTTCGGCGAACGTGCCGAAGCCCATCCGTTCGATCGGATTCGCATATCCCATCAGCACCACCGGCGTCTCGTCATTGGTTTCGCGAAACCGCTTCACGTCGGCGAGCACGTCGCGCAACCGCATCCCACGCGACAGCGCCCGCTCCGATGCGCGCTGAATCACCGCACCATCGGCCATCGGATCGGAAAACGGGACGCCCAGTTCGATCACATCGGCGCCGCCAGCAGCCAGCGCATGCATGAATTCCACGGTGCGCGCCGGATCGGGGTCACCTGCGGTCATGAATGGGATCAGCCCCTTCCTGCCCGCAGCGCGCAGCGCCGCAAATCTTTTTTCAATACGAGACATTTGAGTGGATCCCAGAAGCATCAGATAAGGGGGAAGCGTCTGCGGCGGCCGCGACCTTTGCGGCTGCGGCGTCCAAAGGAACATCTGCAGCGGCTTCGTCGTCAGGCGAGCGCGTCGTCGCCGGCACCGGCGCGCCGGGCGTCATTTCGCGCAGCGCAACCAGCCGCTCACGCGCGACCTCACAATAATCGGCATTGATTTCATAGCCCAGGAAATGACGCCCCTGACGGGCACAGGCCACCGCCGTCGTGCCGCTCCCCATGAACGGGTCGAGTACGGTGCCCCCTGGCGGACAGCTCGCGAGCACCATCCGCTCGATGATCTCGAGCGGCTTCTGCGTTGGATGTTCGACCCGTTCCGCATGTTGCCGATGCAGCCGCGATACCGACCAGACATCTTTCGGGTTATAGCCCATTTCGAGCCACTTGCTGCCCTCGAAGAGCTTGCGTGAACGCGCTTTCTTCGTTGCCGCATCGTACGGAATGCGTACCGGATCGAGATCGAAGTAATAGTGCCGGCTCCGCACGAACAAACCGATGTTGTCGTGCACCGAGCTGAAACGGCGGGTCGTCCCGCCCATGCTCGGTACGCGTCGATCCCACACGATCTCGTTGATCATCGTCATGCGCCGCTTCAGAAAACTGAAGATTTCCGGCGCAAACTGCCAGCTGCAAAAAATATACAGCGAGCCGTTCGGCTTCAGCAGCGGAATCGACATCTCCAGCCAATGCTCGGTCCATTCCAGATGCTCATCCGCATCCAGTTTGTCCGAGTCGTTGCCATAGTCCTTGCCGAGCCCATACGGCGGATCGGCAATGATCAGATCGATCGATTCCCGCGGAATGGCGCCCACCTCGGCGCAGAAGTCCAGATTTTCGATCACGCACGAGGTCTGCGGGCGCGCAGCCGGCAGACCTGCGACCGGCGCAGCAGTGGATCCGAGCGGCGATCCGGGGGACGGTACTTTCAACACTAGAGAACGAAGCCCCCACGCTCGGCGACCGTATGCATGTCTTTGTCGCCGCGTCCGGACAGGTTCACCAGAAGCAGCCGGTCCTTCGGCAACGTCGGTGCAATCTTGACCGCATGCGCAATCGCATGCGCCGACTCCAGCGCCGGGATGATCCCTTCGATGCGGCAGCAGTCGTGAAACGCCTTCAACGCTTCCTCATCGGTGATCGTCACGTACTGGGCACGGCCCATATCGTTCAACCAAGCGTGCTCCGGGCCCACGCCCGGGTAATCGAGACCTGCAGACACCGAGTGCGTCTCAATAATCTGACCGTCCTCGTCCTGCAGCAAATAGGTACGATTGCCGTGCAACACACCGGGTGTGCCGCCGGTGATCGATGCCGAATGCCGACCCGTCTCCATGCCGTCGCCTGCCGCTTCGACGCCGATCAGTTCGACGTCCGGCAAATCGATATACGGATAGAAAATCCCCATCGCATTCGATCCACCGCCCACGCAGGCAATAACGCTATGCGGTTGGCGGCCGGTCATCTCCGGCATCTGGACCTTGCATTCGTCGCCGATCACGCGCTGAAAATCGCGCACCATCATCGGGTAGGGATGCGGGCCGGCCACGGTGCCGATGATGTAGAACGTATTCTCCACATTCGTCACCCAATCGCGCATCGCTTCGTTCAATGCGTCCTTCAACGTGCGCGATCCGGAATCCACCGGCACGACGGTCGCACCGAGCAACTTCATCCGATACACGTTCGCCGCCTGGCGACGCACGTCCTCCGAGCCCATGTAGACCACGCACTCCATACCGAAGCGCGCCGCGATGGTTGCGGTGGCGACGCCGTGCTGGCCCGCGCCCGTTTCCGCGATCACACGGGTCTTGCCCATGCGGCGGGCGAGCAGCGCCTGACCGATCACGTTGTTGACCTTGTGCGCGCCGGTGTGATTCAGGTCTTCACGCTTCAGGAAAATCTGTGCGCCGCCCAGCTCATGGCTCCAACGGCGCGCATGATAGATCGGCGACGGGCGGCCGACGTAATGCTTCAACTCGTAGTGATATTCAGCCAGAAATTCGGGATCGTTCGCATACTTCTCGTATTGCGATTTCAGCTCGTCGAGCGCGTGGACCAGCGTTTCGGCCACGAAAACGCCGCCATAGCTGCCGAAATGGCCGTTTGCATCGGGAAATGTGTACATGGTCTATCCAGTTTGTCCGGCCAGCGCCCATTGCATGCCAACAGGCTTCAGGTCAGCGGACATCGTCGTGATCTAGTGGAAGCGGTCTGCGTGCTCGGCTGCCTACCGAGGCACCTGCGCAGCGACGTCGGTGTCTGCACACCGCACTGCGCGCACGAAAGCCGCCATCCGAGCGGGGTCTTTCACGCCCTTCACCTGTGCGCTGCCCACTGCTTCCGTGCCGCTCGACACGTCGACAGCATAGGGGCGCACGAGGCGAACGGCGTCACCGACGTTTCGCTCGTCCAATCCACCACCCAAAACGACCTGATGCCCGAGTTCTTTTGGAATGCATGACCAATCGAAGGAATGACCGCCACCGCCGTAGCCATCGACGAGTGCGTCGAGCACCCATCCGGCCGCGTCGGCATAGAGAGAAACGTATTTTAGCAAATCTGCGGCCGTCGTCGCATTTCCGATACGAATCGCGCGCATCCAGGGCAACCGCGCCGCGCCGGCAAGCGCCGCACACTGTTCGGGGGTCTCGTCGCCGTGGAACTGCAGCATCGACAGCCGCGC
>CAWUJR010000483.1:0-3417 GCA_963922375.1 uncultured Robbsia sp. | reverse complement strand
GGCGGGCGTCTCCACTGGCCGCGGCACTTCGATCGGTGCCGCGGTACCGCGCGCCAGCCCTTGTTCGACGGCCTTCAGCAGTTTTTGCAGCGCAATCGGCTTTTCAAGAAAATTCAATGCACCGATTTTCGTCGCCTCGACAGCCGTGTCGATCGTCGCATGCCCGGACATCATGATCACCGGCATCGTCAGTTGACCTTGCGCTGCCCACTCCTTGAGCAGCGTCACGCCATCCGTATCGGGCATCCATATATCCAGCAGGACGAGATCCGGTGTCGAATGCTGCCGGTATGCGCGCGCCTGCTGAGCGTTCTCGGCCAACTCGACCGCGTGCCCTTCGTCGCCGAGGATTTCCGAGAGCAACTCTCGGATGCCCATTTCGTCATCTACTACCAGAATGGTTGCCATTTATCCTACCTTTGTCTGCGCGATTGCTTTCGCTTGCGATGCGTCCCCATCCCCGCTTCCTGCCATCCCTACCCGCCCTTCCGTCACCTTATCGCCGGCATCGTTGCTGCCGGTCTCTGCAAGTTGCAGGAAGAGGATCGACACCTGCGCCCCCGCCACGCCTTCCTGGCCGTGACGGCTGCGGTTACGAATATCGATACGGCCACCATGCTCGTCGACGATCTTCTTGACCATCGCCAAACCCAGACCGGTACCCTTGGCCTTCGTCGTGACATACGGCTCGAAAGCCCGTGTCAGAATCCGCGCCGGAAAGCCCGGACCGTTGTCCGTGATCGCCAGTCGGACCGCGACCCGACGCTTACCGCTTTCGTCGACGTCTCCATATTCTACTGTGCGTGTCTCGATCGACACATGCTGCTGCTCGATATCCGCGACCGCATCCTGCGCGTTCTGTAAGAGATTATGTATCACTTGCCGCAGCTGCGTCGCATCGCCCTTGATCACCGGCAACGTTTCAAGCGCCACAGCAAGCGAACTCTTGCCGTCTTCGACACCGTATAACGTCAACACTTCGGCCACCAAGTCGTTCAATTGCAGGTTCTGCAGTACCGCGGGCGGCGTACGCGCGTATTCGCGGAAATCGTCGACCATCCGCTTCATTGCGGCCACCTGATTGACGATCGTCGTCGCCCCGCGCTTCAGAAAATCCGCATCCACTTGCGCCAGCTTCGGGGACAACTTCATCTGCAAGCGCTCCGCCGAGAGCTGAATCGGCGTCAGCGGATTCTTGATCTCGTGCGCCAACCGACGCGCCACTTCGCCCCATGCCACCGACCGCTGCGCCGAAATCACGTCGGAGATATCGTCGAATACCACCACATAGCCGGCCGTCGCCTCATTGCCCAGTGCGCTGAGCAACCGGGTCCCGCGCACCAGCAGCGTCAATGGCTCGGTCTCGCCCAACACCGGAATCGCGAACTGCTGCTGCCAATGCCCGGCGGGGCCACGAAGATCGACCGCGTCCCGGTTGCCCCGTTCGATATCGTCGCGACTGGCGGCGTCCCGATCCACAAACGCCTTGCGCACCATCACGCTGAAATCCGCCAAACCTTCGATCTCCGTCAGCGGCCGATTCAGTTGCTCCTGAAACGGCTGCCGAAAAATCCGATCCGCTCCCGGGTTCGCGGTCGTCAGCTTGAATTGCCAATCGAATACGAATACCCCCGCGGTCAGATTCGCCAGGATACTTTCAAGATAAGCCTTCGACTCTTCCAACGCCAGCCGATTCGCCTCCACGGCGCCGCGCGCCTCCGACAACTGACGCGTCATCGCATTGAACATCTGCGTCAGGAAGCCGAGCTCGTCGTTGCTCTTGATTTCGCGCTTCGGCGTGTAGTCGCCGCGGGCCACTTCCTCGGTTCCCCGCGCCAGCAGGAACAACGGCCGCGCCAATTGATTGCCCAGCACCAGCGCCAACATGATGCCGATAAAGGTCGCCAGGAAGAGCGCTAGCGTCAGTGTCCCGATATACATCTTGCGCAAGCCGGTGCGGCCCAGCGCCTTTTCCTGATATTGACGATAGGCGCTCTGTACCGCCTCGGCATTACGCGCAAGTGTGGGCGACACCGGTTGAATCAGCTGGAGGAAGCGCTCGTCGCCTTGCAACTGACCGTCGTAATACGGAATACGGATCAACACCCGCATCCGCAACGCGCCGTTCACCCCGCCATCGAGCTCCCCTTCCACCGACGCAAATCCGTTCGGACCGACCGCATTGAACATGCGACCGGTCGGCAGATCGTCCGGCACCGACTGACTGAAGTTCGACGACGCCTGCGCGAGTACGGTCACCCCCTGCTGCATGCCATGGTGCAGCGTCGTGCCGCGCGACAGCACCGACGCCTGCGCGATGCCGAACTGGTCGCGTAAGCGCAGCAACGTCATCGTCGTGCTCGACTCGCCGGCCGACGCCAACTGGTCCGCCATCGTACGGCCTTTCGCGCGCAGATCGGACAGCGAGTTATCGAGCATTCCGCGCCCCAACGCCAACCCCGAATCCAGCGCAGTCTCGACATTGACATCGAACCACGACTCGATACTGCGTGACGCGAATTGCAGCGATACCAGATAGATAATGCCGCCCGGCAGCACACCGACCAGTGCAAAGAAGATCGCGATCTTCGCAAGCAGACGCGTGCCGAAGCGCCCTTGCCGCAGACGCACGACGATCAACGCGACCAGCGCGCCGACGATCAGCATGAAGATCACCGCCACCACCACATTGGCCGCATAAAGCCATGAGTAGTAGCGATCGAAGAATTCGGTATTGCCGCTGGCCAATGCCAGCAGGACCAGCAACAGAATCGCCGTGACGGCGACCGTCACCACGAGACCGCGCATCAGCAAGGATTTCAAGTCGAGCTTATTTTCCATTCTCGACCGCGCTGAAGTTGAATCGCCACCAATCGGAAGAAAGATCCCAGTCACGGTTGTTGACCGCATCGATCTGGAACGGCTTAGGCATTTGCGCCATATCCAGATGCATGCGGACGGCGGCCGAATACGACTGCCCGGACGACACCTGATCGCGGTCGATCACATGCCACGACGTCACATGCTTGATCACCGCCAACGCCTGTTCCAACGACGACACCGATAAGTGCAGACCCTGCCCCGACGATATCCGGTATTCCCGCGTCAACGGCTGAAACGACAGACGTACGCTCTGGGAGGTGCTCACCGGTTGTTCGTCGAACCAGTACCAACGCGGCTGCGTCAGCGTGAATTCGGTCGTGAAGTAGAGGGGGATGCCTTTGCTGACCGCATCGGTGAGGCTGCTGTTCAGCGTGAAATCGAAACGCGCATCGAGGTCCCAGCCACCGCTCGGGTCGGCCTGAAGCGACGCTCGCTGGACCGCGATCGTGTCGGCGCGCGCCGCACTCATGGCGGCAAGCGATAGCATCAGCGCCAGCCCTAGCGTGGCAGCCCAACGCAAAAAATAGCGGGAAA
>CAWUJR010000482.1:0-3441 GCA_963922375.1 uncultured Robbsia sp. | reverse complement strand
GCTGCGCTCGCACCCGCGGCCCCGGCCGCGCCGCCCAACGCCGACAACGTGTCGTTGCCCGATTTGCCTTGCGCATTTTGCGCGTGTTGCGGCCCACCCAATTGCTTCAATAGACTGTCTGCCAACCCCACACCGTGCGACGAAAGCTGCTGCGTCAATTGCTGATCGAGCATGCCGGTGTAGGTTTTGCCGTCCTGGCTGTCGAGCACGCCTTCGGACGGCGTGGCGTCGCGCATGCTTTTCAACATCATCTGCAGAAACGATGCGTTCAATTCCTTCGCCACGGTCTTGGCCGCAGCATGCGGATCGCTCCGCGCAGTCTGGCGAAGTCCGTCGAAGCCTTGCACGTCCAGCGCGAACCGTTGCGTGAGATCTGTTCCCGCACCGGCTCCGCCCCCGAAACCAGACGTCTTCATATCATTCATTAGATGATCTCCAGGTCGGCATTCAGCGCACCTGCCGCCTTCATGGCTTGCAGTATCGACATCAGGTCAGCCGGCGTCGCACCCAGCGCATTCAATGCGCGAACGACGTCTGCCAGATTTGCTCCCGGACCAATGACCCGGAGCGCGCCTGCTTCTTGTTTTACTTGGACATTCGACTGCTGGGTGGTGACGGTGTTGCCGCCAGCTAACGCGTTGGGCTGACTCACAGACGGCGTCGTGTTGATCACGACCGACAAGTTGCCGTGGGCGACCGCACAGGTCTGCAACCGCACCATCTGATTCATCACGATCGAACCGGTACGCGCATTCAGTACGATCTTCGCGTCGCCGATGTTCGGCGTGACATCCACGTCTTCAATACCGGCGAGGAACGCGACCTGCTGCGACGGATCCGGCGGCGTGCGCAGCCCCACCGTCCGGCCGTCGAGCGCCATTGCCGTTCCGGTGCCGTAACGCGTGTTCAGCGCATTCGTAATGCGCATCACGTTTTCGAAACTGGTGTCGTTCAGCTCGAGACGCATCATGCCGTCGGCGGCGAGCGACGTGGGCACCCCGCGTTCAACCGTCGCGCCATTCGTGATACGACCCACCGCCAGCTGGTTGATCTGGACGCTGCTGCCGTTCGCGCCAGCGCCGGCACCGCCGATCACGACATTGCCCTGCGCCATCGCATAGACCTGGCCGTCGGCGCCTTTGAGCGGCGTCATCATCAACGTGCCGCCGCGCAGGCTCTTCGCCGTACCCATCGACGACACCGTGATGTCGATGGCTTGGCCGGGACGGGCAAACGATGGCAACTGCGCGGTGATCATGACCGCGGCCACGTTGCGCAATTGCATATTGGTGCCTGCCGGCACCGTGATACCGAGCTGCGTCAGCATATTCGCCAGCGTTTGCGTCGTGAACGGCGTTTGCATCGTCTGGTCGCCGGTGCCGTCAAGACCCACCACCAGGCCATAGCCCAGCAATGGGTTGTCCCGCACGCCTTGAATGGACGCGAGATCGCGCACGCGTTCGGCATGCGCCGGCGCAATCACGCACAACGCGGCCGTGCTGGCGACAAGCATCGCCAGCACGGCGGTTTGCACCTGATGCAATGCTTGGCGGATTCGAACGGAAAGGCTAGCAGACATGACACATCTCATAACGCAAGTGGCGACGCTATCGGCGTCAAACGCTCAACTGGCTCAACGTCTGCAGCATCTGATCCGATGTCTGCACCGCCTTACTGTTGATCTCGTAAGCGCGCTGGGTCTGGATCATGTTGACCAGTTCCTCGACCACGTTCACGTTCGATGCTTCTACATACCCTTGGTTCAGCGATCCTGCCCCGTTCACGCCCGGCGCCGAGACGTTCGCCGCGCCGGACGATGCCGTTTCGGTGAACAGATTTCCACCTTGCGCCTGCAGACCGGCCGGATTGATGAAGGTCGCCAATTGCATCTGACCCACCTGCACCGTAGCGGCCGAGCCTTGTTGCGTCACGGTGACAGTGCCGTCGTTCGACACCGTGAACGACACCGCCGTCTGCGGAATCGTGATCGCCGGGATCACCTGATAGCCGTCGGCTGTCACCAACTGGCCGTTCTGATTCGTCTGGAACGAGCCGTCACGGGTATAGCCGGTGCTGCCGTCCGGCATCTGCACCTGGAAAAACCCCTGGCCTTGGATCGCCAGATCTTTCGAGTTGCCGGTCTGCTGCAAATTGCCTTGCGTGTACAGGCGTTCGCTGGCGACCTGATGGACACCGGTACCCATCTGCAGACCGGACGGCACCGTGGAGTCCGCGCTGGAGGCTGCACCCGGCTGCCGTACCGTCTGATACAGCAGGTCGGTGAACACCGCCCGCGAACCCTTGAAGCCGGTCGTGCTGACGTTGGCCAGGTTATTCGAGATGGTGTCCATCTGCGACTGCTGGGCATTCATGCCCGTTGCAGCAATATAAAGAGAGCGGTTCATGCTGGCGCTTCCTCGCGGGTTCTACGTTTCTGATTGATATGGCGGCGGCGCGGGCGCCGACGTAAAAAGCTTAGCTACTGAAATTCAACAACTGATTCGCGGACTGCTCGTTCGATGACGCCATATCCAGCATCTTCATATGCATCTGGAAGCTGCGCGCGTTATCGATCATCTGCACCATCGCTTGGACCGGATTCACGTTACTGCCTTCCACCGCACCCGATGTCAGCCGCAACGTCGCATCGGCCGGTGCTGGTTGCCCGGTGGTGGTGTGAAACAAGCCATCGTCGCCTCGCGTCAACGCGCCATCGGTGGGATTGACCAGCTTGATCTTGTCGACGACGGTCACGTTCGTGGCCGCATCGCCCGCGCCCAATGCCGAGATCGTGCCGTCCTCGGCAATATCCAGCTTCGCGCGCGGCGGAATGGCAATCGGACCGCCATTGCCGATCACCTGCTGACCGCTCCCGGTCACCAACTGCCCGTTCTGGTCCACGTGCATATTGCCGGCCCGCGTGTACGCTTCCTCGCCCGACGCGGTCTGCACGGCAATCCAGCCGCTGCCCTGCAAGGCGACATCCAGCGGGTTACCGGTTTTTTCGACCGCGCCCGGCGTGAAATCGGTGCCGGGATTGCTGGTCAGCGCATAGGTTCGAGTCGTATCGGCGCCCGACGTGGCGGTCTCGACCGGCACCGATCGGTACGCGGACAGCTGCGCCCGGAAGCCGGTCGTCGACGCATTTGCCAGATTGTTGGCAATCGTCGCCTGCTGGTCCAACGCCTGCGACGCACCGCTCATTGCCACGTAAATCAATCTGTCCATTTCACCGACTCCCGGTCAACGACGAAAACCACTTCTCATGCGTCATCATGCGGCTCTTCAGAGATTTCATTTGCTCAATCACATGTGGAATCACCCGCTTATTCCCCGCCGGGGTGCATCGCGGCGTGGGCCGGTGAGCCGGCCAAGCGGCAAATCGCGGAGCGGCCCCCCAGGGCGCCTGATGTTCGCCAACCGTTGCGCCGCTGCATCACG
>CAWUJR010000481.1:0-3452 GCA_963922375.1 uncultured Robbsia sp. | reverse complement strand
GGGCGCTGCCGGCTAGCGGTTCGTCTTGGAAGCAACAGCGGGCCGATCGTCCTACGTGCCGAGCCGCAACAGCCGCTGTATTATTTCGGCTTGCCGCCCCGACATTTTCGTCGGGGTCTCCGATACTCCTATCGGGCTTGGGCCGCTCCGCCGAGCGCCCGCCTGGATCCAGCGCACGAACGACGATGCCGGCCCCCTCTGTTCCCCCCGTTTCCCCGCACCCCGCCGGTCCTGGCATTTGGGCCGTATTGCGCACGCGCTTGCCGCTCTATTTCCGACTAATCCGACTGGATAAACCGATCGGCAGTTTGTTGCTGTTGTGGCCGACGCTGAACGCGCTCTGGATCGCCTCCGACGGCCGTCCGCGTTTGTCGACGCTGCTGATCTTCGTCATTGGCACGGTGCTGATGCGTTCGGCGGGATGCGCGATCAATGATTACGCGGACCGGGACTTCGACAAGCACGTCGCGCGTACGCAGGACCGGCCATTGACGTCCGGTCGCATTCGCGCGTGGGAAGCCGTTGCATTGGCGGCCGGCCTAGCCATTCTGTCGTTTCTGTTGATCCTGCCGCTGAATGGCCTGACCAAATGGTTGTCGCTGATCGCCGTATTCGTGGCGGGCAGTTATCCGTTCATGAAGCGATTTTTCGCGATCCCGCAGGCCTATTTGGGTATCGCCTTCGGCTTTGGCATTCCGATGGCATTCGCGGCAGTGCAGGATTCGGTGCCGACGCTGGCGTGGGTGATGCTGATCGCGAACATCTTTTGGGCGGTTGCCTACGATACCGAATATGCGATGGTGGACCGCGAGGACGATCTGAAGATCGGCATGCGGACATCGGCGATCACCTTCGGTCGTTACGACGTCGCTGCCGTGATGGGATGCTATCTCCTTTTTCTGGCGATATATTCGGGCATCGGCGCGGCGCTGGGTTTCGGTTTTCCCTTCCTGGCCGGGCTCGTGGCGGCTGCATTCTGCGTGATCCATCACTATCGGCTCATCGAGAACCGCGACCGGGCAGGGTGCTTCGCCGCGTTCAAGCATAACAACTGGCTCGGCGGCGCGGTGTTTCTTGGCATTGTCGTCGAGTATTGGTTCACCCGGCGCTAAGTCCGGGACGGACCGCATTCCATTCTCGCCACTTTATCGCTTTTATCGCCGTAAAAATAATTTTCACCGCGTTTTCCCTATTGGCTCGTTCGACGTCTATCGGCTAGCATGACGTCCATAGCACTTATCCGATCTGCCTCGTGGGCGGCGGAATAAGCGCCAAATCCGGGGGCGACGATGAGTGAAAATATTTTTCAGTCGGAACGCATGAGCGTACTGACCAAGGGCCTGGGACGGCGCACGACACGCGAGCGTGCGACGGACTTGAACGGGGAGAGAGAGGCGCGCGCGTCCGACACCGCCACCGCGGGCCGTCTTGCGGACGCTTCGGCATCGACGCTGACGAGCACGTCGATGCCGGTTGGCGATGTCGGCCGCCAGCAATGGCGTCTGCTGTGTGAAGAAATCAGCCTGCCGGTCGCCGTGCTGCTGGAATCCCGTATCGAACATAATCTGCAATGGATGCAGACGTTCATCGACCGCTACGGCGTCAAGCTCGCACCGCACGGCAAGACGACGATGAGCCCGGCGCTGTTTCGACGGCAGATCGAGCACGGCGCATGGGGCATCACCCTTGCGAATGCCCCGCAAGTGGAGGCGGCCTATGCCTTCGGCATTCGTCGGGTGCTGATGGCAAACCAATTGGTCGGCCGCGCCAACATGGCGATCATCGCCGATCTGCAGGCCGCCGATCCGCGCTTCGATTTCTACGTCACGGTCGATTCGGCGGACAATGTCGATGCGCTCGGCGCGTATTTCGACATGCGCGGCCAGCGGTTGCAATTGCTGCTCGAATTCGGTCCGGTGGGCGGCCGCACCGGCGTTCGCGATGCGGCGCAGGAAGCGGATGTGCTGCAGGCGATTCGCCGCTGGCCCACGTCATTGGCGCTGGCCGGTGTGGAAATATACGAAGGGGTACTGGGTAAGGAGGCCGATGTCCGTGCGTTTTTGCAGCGTGCGCGGCAGCGGGCCGAAGACATTGCCGCCGACAACGGTTTCGCGCGCGCGCGGCCGATCCTGACCGGTGCCGGCTCTGCCTGGTATGACGTGGTCGCCGACGAATGGACCGCACGCGATGGCGCGCGTCAGTTCGACATCGTGCTGCGCCCCGGCTGTTACCTCACGCATGATGTGGGCGCGTATCGACAAGCGAACGAACGCATCCTGGCCGACAATCGCATCGCCCGCGATATGCACCGCAGTCTGCTGCCGGCGCTACAAGTCTGGGCCTATGTGCAATCGCGTCCGGAACCGGGCAAGGCGATCATTGCGATGGGGAAGCGCGACGCGGCCTTCGATGCGGGTTTTCCGGAGGCGGCACTGCATTTTCGGCCGCAAGCAGCGCATACCGCGTCTACCGGTGCCGGCATCAGTGCCACGGTGGATACGGGCCCCCGTACCGATAGCGACCCAGATGGGGACACAGATGGCGATGCACATACCGTCGCAGAGGCCGACGTCCATTCTGACGTGACCCTCGATCCATCCGCGTCCACCGGGCTGAGTGCGCCGCCCGTGCCGGCCCCCGCCGACTGGAAGATCACCGCGATGATGGACCAGCACGCGTTCATGTCGGTGCCACCGGACGCGGACCTGCGCGTGGGCGATATGATCGCTTTCGACATTTCTCACCCCTGTCTGACGTTCGACAAATGGCGGCACCTGCTGCTGGTCGATGACGACTACCGGGTGAGCGGTGCAGTGACCACCTTCTTCTGATGGACATCGTCTACCAACTGCGGTCGCTCGGCGAGCGCTTTAGCCCGACCGAGCGTCGGATCGCCGATGCCTGCCTGAACGACATCGGTTTTGCCGCATCGGCGACGATCGATCAACTGGCCGAGCGCTCGCAGACTAGCCGGTCGGCATTGTCGCGCTTCGCGAAGACGGTCGGTTGCAACGATATCCGCGATCTCCGGATGCAATTGGCTCAGGCGGGCGCGGTCGGGCATCGCTTCGTGACGCCGCAGGCACCGGCGTCACCGCACTTGTTCGAGCGCATCGTCAGCGATATCGAAACGACGTTGCGGCGCCATCTGCAAGGCTTCGACGAGACACGCTGTCAGGCGGGCGTTGCATTGCTCGCGCAGGCCTCGATGATCTACGCGTTCGGCATGGGGGGCGCATCGACGATCGCGTCTGCGGAGCTGCAACATCGACTGGTGCGCCTGGGTTATCCGATCGCAGCCTATCACGACCCAATGATGATGCGTATGGCGGGTGCGGCGGCGGGGGAACCGCATCTGGTCGTCGCATTGTCGTTGAGCGGCATGACACCCGACTTGCTGGACGCCGTACAGGTCGCGCGTCGCTATGGCGCGAAAGTGCTGGCGGTGGCGC
>CAWUJR010000480.1:0-3462 GCA_963922375.1 uncultured Robbsia sp. | reverse complement strand
GATCGCTAGCTTGACGATGACCATTGCCGGCGTGGTGATGGTTCTGGCGGCGCCAATGATTGCCTGGCTGCTGACATAAGCGAGGGCCGGGTCGTCGGATGAGCGTTTTGCTTGCTCATCTGTTGTCTTTTTGCTGCTGGCTTCGCTGTTCATCCGCCATCCAACGACCGATGATCGCTTGCCGGTTCGCCCGCAGCGATCTTCACGCGCCGTGTCATCAATATTTGCTACAATCGCCTTCTCTTCCGAGGAGCGTTGCGACGGGCTGCTCGGCCTGCCAGGCTCGGAAGACGGCCAGTCTACCGATGGTCGGAGCGCGGATTTGGCTGCTCCATCGTCGGTGACCGATGAATGCCTCGTGCATTCCGCCAACGGCGCTCACGTCTAAATTTCTAACCACTTTAGAAAAGGAGGCGTGATGAACGCTGCCGTTTTGAAAACCACCCCGAATGCCGAAGCCATCATCGCCGATATCGCATTGGCCGGATGGGGTAAGAAAGAAATCGCGATCGCCGAAACCGAAATGCCGGGTCTGGTATCGGTCCGTGACGAATTCCGTGGTGCTCAGCCGCTGAAAGGCGCACGCATCGCCGGTTCGCTGCACATGACCATTCAAACCGCCGTGCTGATCGAAACGCTCGAAGCGCTGGGCGCGGAAGTCCGTTGGGCATCGTGCAACATCTTCTCTACACAAGATCACGCTGCTGCGGCCATCGCGGCAAACGGCACCGCCGTGTTCGCCGTCAAGGGCGAAACGCTCGACGAGTACTGGGAATACGCGCACCGCATCTTCGAATGGCCGAATGGCCAGCATGCGAACATGATCCTGGACGATGGCGGCGACGCCACCGTGCTGCTGGTGCTGGGTACGCGCGCGGAAAGCGACCGCTCGGTGATCTCCAAGCCGAGTAACGAAGAGGAAATCGCGTTGTTCAAGTCGATCGGCGCGCATCTGGATATCGATCCGCACTGGTACTCGGTTCGTCTGAAGGCGATCCAGGGTGTCACCGAAGAAACCACCACCGGCGTGCATCGTCTGTATCAAATGGAACGCGATGGTCGTCTGCCGTTCCCGGCGATCAACGTCAACGATTCGGTCACCAAGTCGAAGTTCGACAATCTGTATGGCTGCCGTGAATCGCTGGTCGACGGCATCAAACGCGCCACCGATGTGATGATCGCCGGCAAGATCGCCGTGGTCGCCGGTTACGGCGACGTGGGCAAGGGCTGCGCGCAATCGCTGCGTGGCCTGGGCGCGACCGTCTGGGTGACCGAAATCGATCCGATCTGCGCGTTGCAAGCGGCGATGGAAGGCTATCGCGTCGTGACGATGGACTACGCGGCGTCGCGTGCGGACATCTTCGTGACCGCGACCGGCAATCTGCACGTCATCGGTCATGAGCACATGAAGGCGATGCGCAATCAGGCGATCGTCTGCAACATCGGTCACTTCGATTCGGAAATCGATGTCGCGTCGCTGCGTCAATACACGTGGGACAACATCAAGCCGCAAGTCGATCACATCGTGTTCCCGGACGGCAAGCGCATCATTTTGCTCGCAGAAGGTCGTCTGGTGAACCTGGGCTGCGGCACGGGTCACCCGTCGTTCGTGATGTCGAACTCGTTCACGAACCAAGTGCTCGCGCAGATCGAACTGTTCACGCAGGGCGAGAAGTACGAAAACAAGGTCTATGTGTTGCCGAAGCAGCTCGACGAAAAGGTCGCACGCCTGCACCTGGGTCGTATCGGCGCCGAATTGACGGTGTTGTCCGACGAACAGGCCAGCTATATCGACGTCGAAAAGAACGGCCCGTTCAAGCCGCAACACTACCGCTATTGATCGGCGCGCAGAAGAGCAGGTGACGGGCGTCGGCGCTGACCGGCGCCGTTCCTGCTACGCTGATGCGTGGGTAGCGTGAGCGGCGTTAGGCAATAATGGACTGGACGCCGGAATGGACAGCGGCCTGGGTCTTGCGTGAATGCGCGAGGCGCAGGCCGTTTTTTTACAGTGCTCGCGGCTAGGGCGTAGACACGGAGGAACCAGATGACTTCTGTATTGCTGACATGGTTGATCAATGCGCTTGCGCTATTGATCCTGCCGTATGTGATTCCTTCGATCAAGATCCGCGGTTTTGGTACCGCGCTGGTGATCGCCGTCGTGCTGGGGCTGATCAACTCGCTGCTGCGGCCGGTGTTGGTGCTGCTGACGCTGCCGGTGACATTGTTGACGCTCGGGCTCTTCATACTGGTCATCAATGCATTGCTGTTTCAATTCGCGGCATGGCTGCTCAAAGGCTTTGAGGTGTCGGGCTTCTGGTCGGCGTTTTTCGGCGCGATTCTGTACAGCATCATCTCGTGGATCCTGTCTGCGTTGATCTTCGGCCATGGGCACGACAACTTCGTCTAGCCAATTGTCTGACGCTCGTGTGGTGGCTATCGTCGCGGCGGTGCCGACCCCTCAGCGCGTCACTGCGCGAGGGGCCGGCCTGCAGCGGCGCTTCGACCCTATTTTTGTTTGCTGAACAGGTCTGCCATGGAACCTATCGAGCTTTCATTCGAATTCTTCCCTCCGAAATCCGACGAGGGTGTGGAAAAACTGCGCGCGGTACGGGCGCAACTGATGCCGCTCGGCCCGAAATTCGTCTCCGTGACGTTCGGCGCCGGCGGTTCGACGCAGAAAGGCACCCTCGACACGGTCGTCGAGATCGCGCAAACAGGTGTGGACGCTGCGCCGCATTTGTCCTGCATCGGTGCCTCGCGCGCCGGTCTGGGCGAGATTCTGGATACCTATCGCCAAAACGGCATCTCGCATATCGTCGCATTGCGCGGCGATATGCCGTCCGGTATGGTCGAGATGGGCGAGTTTCGTTACGCGTCCGATCTGGTCGCCTTCATCCGCGAGCATTCGGGCGATGCGTTCCGGATCGAGGTTGCTGCGTATCCGGAATATCACCCGCAATCGCGCTCGCCGCGTCACGATCTCGAGAACTTCGTTCGCAAGGTCAATGCCGGGGCGAATTCGGCGATCAGCCAATACTTCTTCAATGCGGATGCGTATTTCCGCCTGGTCGACGATGCGCGGAAAGCCGGCGTCACGATTCCGATCGTGCCAGGCATCATGCCGATCACGAACTTCTCGCAACTGGTACGATTCTCAGAGATGTGCGGCGCCGAAGTGCCGCGCTGGATCGCCCGGCGGCTGGAGTCGTATGGCGATGACCGTGAATCGATCCGTGCGTTCGGCGCCGATGTGGTGACGGCGATGTGCGAACGTCTGATTGCTGGCGGCGCACCGGGCCTGCACTTCTATACGCTCAACACCGCCGGTCCGACCCGTACGATCGTCGAGCGCTTGAATCTGCGTCAGCCTAGCCCGCGTTAATACCGCAGGCGGCGGGAAGCGGGCGCGCTCAGCCGTTCGTCGGGCGGTAGAATCCAGCGACGGTCGCGGTGTGGATTGCC
>CAWUJR010000479.1:0-3464 GCA_963922375.1 uncultured Robbsia sp. | reverse complement strand
ACGCACGATGTGCACGGCGCGGCGCTCGGCACGAGCGAGATCGCTGCCACGCGCGAGGCGCTTGGCTGGCCGTATGCACCGTTCGACGTGCCGTCCGAGATCTATGCGCAATGGGATGCGCGCGAAGCAGGACAGCATCACGAGCGTGAATGGGATAGCCGCTTTGCTGCCTACCAGGCGAAATATCCAGACGAAGCCGCAGCATTTGTGCGCCGCATGCGCGGCGAATTGCCGGCAAACTGGGCCGATGCCGCGAAAGCGATCATCGCCGATGCGGACGCGAAGGGTGAGACGATCGCCTCGCGCAAGGCGTCGCAGAACACCATTGAAGGCCTGGCGGCGGCATTGCCCGAATTGCTGGGCGGCTCGGCCGATCTGACCGGCTCGAACCTGACCAACTGGAAGGCGGCGAAGCCGGTGCGCGGTAGCGCCGAAGGCGTGCAGGGCGGCAACTACGTCAATTACGGCGTACGCGAATTCGGCATGAGCGCGGCGATCAACGGCATCACGCTGCACGGTGGATATATCCCGTTCGGCGGCACGTTCCTGACGTTCTCCGATTACAGCCGCAACGCATTGCGTGTGGCCGCGTTGATGAAGGCGCGTTCGATCTTCGTGTTCACGCACGATTCGATCGGTCTGGGCGAAGACGGTCCGACGCACCAATCGATCGAACATGTGGCCAGCCTGCGCATGATTCCGCAGCTCGACGTCTGGCGCCCGGCCGACACCGTCGAGTCGGCGGTGGCCTGGACCCATGCGATCGAATATCAAGGCCCGAGCGCGTTGATTTTCAGCCGTCAGAACCTGCCGTTCAACGTTCGCACCGACGCACAGATCGATGCGATCGCACGCGGCGGCTATGTGCTCGTAGACTGGAATGAAGAGATTCCGGCACGCAAGGTGATCCTGATTGCAACCGGCTCGGAAGTCGGTCTGGCGACGGCGGCCGTGGAAGCATTGCAACAAGTGGGTATCGGCGCACGTGTGGTGTCGATGCCGTCGAGCGATGTATTCGATCGTCAAGACGCCGAATGGCGCGAGCGCGTATTGCCGAAGGGCGTGGCGCGCGTGGCGATCGAGATGGGTGTCAGCGATTTCTGGCGCAAATATGTCGGCCTGGAAGGTGGTGTGGTCGGCATCGATACCTTTGGCGAGTCCGCGCCTGCGGGCGAGCTGTTCAAGCACTTTGGCTTCACCGTAGAAAATGTCGTGAAGACGGTGAGAGCTGTGCTCGACTGATTTTTCAAGCGATAGGAGACGTACCATGACGGTTCGCGTTGCAATCAACGGCTACGGCCGTATCGGTCGTAATACGCTGCGCGCGTTTTACGAAGGCGGCAAAAAACACGACATTGAGATCGTGGCCATCAACGACCTGGGCGATGCCAATACCAACGCCCATTTGACGCAGTACGACACCGCACACGGCCGCTTTCCCGGCACGGTGACGGTCGATGGCGATTATCTGGTCGTGAATGGCGACAAGATCCGCGTGCTGGCGAACCGCAACCCGGCAGAACTGCCGTGGGGCGAGCTGGGAGTGGACGTCGTGCTCGAATGCACGGGCTTTTTCACGACGAAGGAAAAGGCTAGCGCGCATCTGAAGGGCGGCGCGAAGAAGGTGATCATCTCGGCACCGGGCGGAAAGGACGTTGACGCGACCATCGTCTATGGCGTGAATCATCAGGTATTGAAAGCGTCGGACACGGTGATTTCGAATGCATCGTGCACGACGAACTGTCTGGCACCGCTGGTCAAGCCGTTGCACGACAAGCTGGGCGTCGTGAACGGGTTGATGACCACGATCCACAGCTACACGAACGACCAAGTGCTGACCGACGTCTATCATGAAGACTTGCGCCGTGCGCGTTCCGCCACGCACAGCATGATCCCGACGAAGACCGGTGCGGCATCCGCGGTCGGCCTGGTGCTGCCGGAACTGAACGGCAAGCTGGACGGCTATGCGATCCGCGTGCCGACGATCAATGTGTCGATCGTCGATCTGTCGTTTGTCGCCGCACGCGAAACCAGCGTCGACGAAGTCAATGCGATCCTGAAGGAAGCCGCCGACGGCGCCCTGAAGGGCATCCTCGCGTACAACACCGCGCCGCTGGTGTCGGTCGACTTCAACCACAACCCGGCGTCGTCGACGTTCGACGCGACGCTGACGAAGGTGTCGGGCAATCTCGTGAAGGTGTCGAGCTGGTACGACAACGAGTGGGGTTTCTCCAACCGGATGCTGGACACGACGGTGGCTTTCGCTACTGCGAAGTAAAGCCGTGAGGGGCGCCTTCGCGACGTTGCGTCGTGAAGGACGACGCCCGAATGTCAATGACGCCCGTTGCGCGGCTCCGAACTATCGGAACGTGCAACGGGCGTCATCGTTTGCAAATCACAGTGTGTAATATCGCGAGAGGCAGATTTCTGCTGAATTCGCTCAGTTTTTCTTGTTCGGGCAGTTTACGCGCACGCAAGTGCCATACAATGCCAGCGCATGTTCCTGCAGCGCGAAGCCACGGTCGGTGGCAATGCTCTTTTGGCGGCGTTCGATTTCTTCGTCGACAAATTCCTCGACCAGGCCGCAATCGATGCAGACCAAGTGATCGTGGTGCGACTTTTTCAGCTCGAACACGGCTTTGCCGGATTCGAAGTTCGAGCGCGACAGCAGTCCGGCCTGTTCGAACTGCGTCAACACCCGGTAGACGGTGGCCAGTCCGATATCCAGCTCTTCCTGCAGCAGTTCGCGGTAGACGTCTTCGGCCGTCAGATGGCGACCTTCGCTGTTTTGAAAGATGCTGAGGATCTTTACGCGCGGCAGCGTCGCTTTCAGTCCTATGCTTTTGAGGTCTGAGGGATTGGTCATCGCTGATTCTGCCTAGAGTACAATACGAGGCCCCCATAATAATGGGTTTTTCGCGTTACCGGACGAAACGGGACGAAACGGCTTCAAAGATGAGGTTCAATGACTTCGTACAAGCATAAGATGCGCCTGGCGGCGCTTTCCGCTGCCCTGGGTGCATCGGTTCTGGCTGGCTGTTCGACCTATAACAGCCTGACGGGGCGGATCGTTCAGCGCATCACCCCGTATCGGGTGACGATCGTGCAGGGCAATTTCGTTTCCAGCGAGGCGGCGGCAAAACTGCGCGTCGGCATGTCGCGCGACGAGGTACGCTCGACGCTGGGCACGCCGCTGCTGACCGATATGTTCCATCCGGAACGCTGGGACTATATTTTCTACTTCAAGCGCGGCTCGACGGCAGTGGTCCAGCAGCGTGATCTGGTCATCAACTTCAATGGCGATACGGTCAGCAGCTGGAGCGGCGCGGAAGATCTGCCGTCGAAC
This sequence comes from uncultured Robbsia sp., assembly GCA_963922375.1. Taxonomy (GTDB): domain Bacteria; phylum Pseudomonadota; class Gammaproteobacteria; order Burkholderiales; family Burkholderiaceae; genus Robbsia. Next base: position 118 of record CAWUJR010000479.1, on the reverse strand, counting down.
CAGGATCTGATCAATATGATCGATGGCGACCGTCGCGAAACGAATCTGTTGAAGGAAAAGCATTCGGCGAAGACGGACGCCGCGCAAGCACGCGCCGAGGATGCCGACGCGAAAGCGG
>CAWUJR010000478.1:0-3465 GCA_963922375.1 uncultured Robbsia sp. | reverse complement strand
GCTAGCACCGCCCGCCGCTCCCCCCCCTGGCGCGGCCTTGATCGGGATCGACAGCGGCGCACGCACGCGGGCTTCACCCTTGCGCATTTCCTCTTCCTTGCGGAAGCGGATCTGCGTCGAGACGTCCGGACGGGTGACGGCCAACGTACCGGACTCCCCGCAGCACCGGTCGTTCTTTTCGATCTTATAGCCGTCGTTCTCGCTGCCCATCAATTGATTGACCAGTTTGACCGGGTCCATCGTCTTGATCGGCGTGTGACACGGGTCGTGATACATGTAGCGCGTGCCCGCCACCCCATCCAGCTTGATACCCTTCTCGAGCAGATACTCGTGGATATCCAGAATCCGGCAGCCCGGGAAGATCTTGTCGAACTCATAGCCGGCCAACTGGTCGTAGCAAGTCCCGCACGAGACGACCACCGTCTTGATGTCCAGGTAGTTCAGCGTATTCGCGACACGGTGAAACAGCACCCGGTTATCGGTGACGATTTTCTCGGCCTTGTCGAACTGACCGGAACCGCGTTGCGGATAACCGCAGCACAGCTGTCCCGGCGGCAGCACCGTCTGCACGCCCGCATGCCAGAGCATCGCCTGCGTGGCGAGACCGACCTGCGAGAACAGGCGCTCCGACCCGCACCCCGGAAAGTAGAACACCGCTTCGGTATCGGCGTTGGTCGCTTTCGGGTTGCGGATGATCGGCACGACCTTGCCGTCTTCGAGATCGAGCAACGCGCGCGCGGTCTTCTTCGGTAGGTTGCCTGGCATCTTCTTGTTGAAGAAATGCACGACCTGCTGCGTGACCGCCGGCTTGCCGACCGTCGCCGGCGGATGCGCGGTTTGCTTACGCGCCAGACGCTTGACGACGTCGTTGCCGGCGCGCTGCACCTTATAACCCCAATTCATCATCAACTGCCGGGTGACGTTGATCGTGTTCGGGTTCGTCGCGTTCAGGAAGAACATCGCCGCACTGGCGCCGGGATTGAATTTCTTCTTCCCCATCTTGCGCAGCAGATTGCGCATATTCATAGACACATCGCCAAAGTCGATCTTCACCGGGCACGGCGTCAGGCACTTGTGACAGACGGTGCAATGATCGGCAACATCGGTGAACTCGTCCCAATGCTTGATCGACACGCCACGGCGCGTCTGCTCTTCATACAGAAACGCTTCGATCAGTAGCGACGTCGCCAGAATCTTGTTGCGCGGGCTGTACAACAGGTTCGCCCGCGGCACGTGCGTCGCGCAGACAGGCTTGCACTTCCCGCAGCGCAGGCAGTCTTTGATGCTGTCCGAGATCGCGCCGATGTCGGACTGCTGCATGATCAGCGATTCATAGCCCATCAGACCGAAGCTCGGCGTGTACGCGTTACGCAGATCCGCGCCATCCATCAGCTTGCCCTTGTTGAAGCGGCCTTCCGGATCCACACGCATCTTGTATGCACGGAATGCCGAAATCTCGTCTTCGGTCAGGAATTCGAGCTTCGTCACCCCGATGCCATGCTCGCCCGATATGACCCCGTCGAGCGATCGCGCCAGCTTCATGATGCGCGCCACGGCGGCGTGCGCATCCTGCAGCATCTCGTAATTGTCGGAGTTGACCGGAATGTTCGTGTGCACATTGCCGTCGCCGGCGTGCATATGCAGCGCCACGAACACCCGGCCGCGCAGCACGCGCTTATGGATCGCCTGCGCTTCGTCCAAGATCGGCTTGAATTCGCCGCCATTGAAGATCTTGCGCAACTCGCCCCGGATTTCGCTTTTCCAGGAGATCCGCACCGTCCGATCCTGCGCCAAATCGAACAAGGTCGCATGGGGTTGCGTCAGCAGGCGTTCGCCCAGCGTCGACGAAAACGCGCCTACCGCGTCGGCCGGGGCGAGCGACTGCAATGCGTCGCGTGCGGCGACCAGTGACTCGTCCAGATGACCTTGCACATAGGTCCAGCGGGCTCGCACGGCGGCCAACAGATCAAGCGCATGGCTGACACGGTCTTCGAGCAGCTCGGCACTGGGGATCTCGTTCGCGTCGTCGCTCTTGCCCAGCGGCAAATCGCCGCGCTGGAAAAACGTCTCCAACGCATCCACCAACGCGAGCTTGTTCTTCAGCGACAGCTCGATATTGATCCGCTCGATGCCGTCGGTATATTCGCCCATCCGATTCAACGGGATCACCACGTCCTCGTTGATCTTGAAGGCGTTCGTGTGGCGAGCGATCGCCGCCGTGCGGGAGCGGTCGAGCCAGAAGCGCTTGCGCGCCTCCGCGCTGACGGCGACAAAGCCTTCGCCGCTCTTGCCGTTGGCCATGCGCACCACTTCCGACGTCGCCAGTGCGACCGCATCCGGGTCGTCGCCGACGATATCGCCGATCAGCACCATCTTTGGAAACGCATTGCGCTTCGACTTCGTCGCATACCCCACCGCGCGCAGGTAACGCTCGTCCAGATGCTCGAGGCCGGCCAGGATCGCGCCGCCCTGCTTCGACGTCTCGAACAGATACTCCTTGATCTCGACGATCGACGGAATCGCGTCGCGCGGCTGACCGAAGAATTCCAGGCAGACCGTCCGCGTATGTGCGGGCATCTTGTGCAGCACCCAACGGGCACTGGTGATCAAGCCGTCGCAGCCTTCCTTTTGAATGCCCGGCAGACCGGCCAGGAATTTGTCGGTGACATCCTTGCCCAGGCCCTCTTTACGGAAGGTCCGTCCCGGAATATCGAGATATTCCTTGCGCAGCAGCGTTTGTCCCGGCGCGTGACGACCGTCGAACCAGTGCAGCTCGAAACGGGCGACCTCGATGTCATGGATCTTGCCCATGTTGTGGTCGAGGCGCGTGACTTCCAGCCAGTCGCCGTTTGGATCGATCATCCGCCACCAGGCGAGGTTATCGAGCGCCGTGCCCCACAACACGGCCTTTTTGCCACCCGCGTTCATCGCCACATTACCGCCGACGCACGATGCATCCAGCGACGTCGGATCGACCGCGAACACGAAGCCGGCTTTTTCGGCGGCCTCGGTCACGCGACGCGTCACCACCCCGGCACCGGAGAAGATCGTCGCGACCGGCGCACTCAAGCCAGGCAACATCGTGCTTTCGACGTTGCCCAATGCTTCGAGTTTTTCAGTATTGATGACCGCGGCAAAAGGCGTCAGCGGCAATGCACCGCCGGTATAGCCGGTTCCGCCCCCGCGCGGAATGACCGTCAGACCCAGTTCGAAGCAACCCTTGATCAGCGCTGCGATTTCGATTTCGGTGTCCGGGGTCAGCACGACGAACGGGTATTCGACGCGCCAATCGGTCGCATCGGTGACGTGAGACACACTCGACAAACCGTCGAATTTGATATTGTCTTTCTGCGTATATTTGCCCAACACGCGGCTCGCACGCTTACGCAGATCGTGGGTTTGCACGAATTCATCGGCAAATTTACCCACCGCACGACGGGCGCTCGCGACCAGCATTTCGACCCG
>CAWUJR010000477.1:0-3468 GCA_963922375.1 uncultured Robbsia sp. | reverse complement strand
GCGAGCCGGGCGCCGCCAGCGACGCAGCGGCTCGGACGGGTAACATAGCAGTCAATGAAGCAGAGAGTGAATCGAATGATGATGCGTGTTTGGAAGTCAGCGGTAGCAAAGTCCGCGGCAGTAAAGTCGGCGATAGCGGCCGTCACCTTGGTGATGGCCTCCGCATGGAGCGCGGCGCCGGCATCGGCGGCGGGCCTGGACGAATTGCACCAGTTCGTCGCGCAGGTCAAATCGGCGAGCGGCGAGTTCACGCAACGGCAAATGAAACCCGTGAAAGGGCAGCAAGGCTCGCTGGAACTGGCGGGCACGTCGAGCGGCACGTTCGCATTCGCGCGACCGGGCAAATTCATCTGGTCGTATCAAAAGCCGTACGAGCAACTGCTGCAAGCCGACGGCAACACGCTATACGTCTATGACAAGGATTTGAATCAGGTGACCGAACGCGCGCTGGGCAATGCACTGGGCGCGAGTCCCGCGGCGATTCTGTTCGGTAGCAACGACCTGGACAAGAATTTCACGCTGAAGGAAGGCGGAACGAAGCAGGGCGTCGATTGGATTGAACTGGATCCGAAGTCGCAGGACACGCAGTTCAAGCGGATCGGTATCGGCTTCAAGGATGGCGATCTGAACGCGATGGAACTGTACGACGTCTTCGGCAACGTCACGTTGCTGTCGTTCCAGAACATGCAGAAGAACCCGCCGATGAAGGCTGATCGCTTCGTGTTTACGCTGCCGAAGGGCGCGGATGTGATCAAGGGTTGAGCTGAAGGCCAGGCCGCCGGCGGCGACGCTCACCAAAGAGGCAATATTCATGGCGGATTTGTTTTCAACCGAACCCCGGCGACCGTTGGCCGAGGCGCTACGGCCGGCGACCCTGAACGATGTGATCGGGCAGCGGCATTTGCTCGGCGAGGGCAAGCCGCTCCGCCTGGCATTCGAATCGGGCAAACCGCACTCGATGATCTTGTGGGGGCCGCCGGGTGTCGGTAAAACCACGATCGCACGTCTGACCGCGAACGCGTTCCAATGCGAGTTCATCGCGTTGTCTGCAGTGCTTTCCGGCGTCAAGGACATTCGCGAATCGATGGAGCGGGCGCGGCAGACGCTGGATCTGAGCGGACGTCACACGATCCTGTTCGTCGACGAAATCCATCGTTTCAATAAGGGCCAGCAGGACGCGTTATTGCCGTTTGTCGAATCCGGTTTGGTGACCTTCATCGGTGCCACCACTGAAAACCCCAGCTTCGAAGTGAACTCGGCATTGCTCTCGCGTGCGCAAGTCTATGTATTGAAATCGCTGAGCGAAGATGAGATGAAGCAGCTGCTTCAGCGCGCTCGGGACGTCGCGATGACCGATCTGACGTTCGACGACAACGCGGTCGACACGTTGATCGGTTATGCAGATGGCGATGCGCGGCGCTTTTTGAATCTGCTTGAGCAAACGCAAACGGCCGCGCAGTCGTCGCATATCGATACGATCACGTCGGACTTCATCAGCAATGCATTGACGCTGAACGCGCGGCGTTTCGATAAGGGCGGCGACAATTTCTATGACCAGATCTCTGCGCTGCACAAGTCCGTGCGCGGATCGAGCCCGGACGGAGCGCTGTATTGGCTGTGCCGGATGCTCGACGGCGGGGCCGATCCGAAATACCTGGCACGACGTATCGTCAGAATGGCGTGGGAAGATATTGGGCTGGCCGACCCGCGTGCGTTGCAGATCGCGAACGATGCCGCCGAAACCTACGAGCGTCTGGGCTCGCCCGAGGGGGAGCTGGCGCTAGGCCAGGCAGTGATTTATCTCGCCAGCGCCGCGAAAAGCAATGCCGGGTACAACGCTTTCAATCAGACGATGGCTTTCGTGCGGCAGGACAAATCGCGCGAAGTGCCGGTGCATCTGCGCAATGCACCGACGAAGCTGATGAAGGAGCTGGGTTACGGTCACGCGTATCGGTATGCACATGACGAACCGAATGCGTACGCGGCCGGCGAAACCTATTTGCCGGACGGAGTCGACGACCCGGGCTGGTATCGCCCGGTGCCGCGAGGATTGGAAGCGAAGATCGGCGAGAAGCTTGACTGGCTCCGCTCGCTCGACCGTCAGGCGCGCGGCGGCGACTGAGTGGGCTGAGACGATTGCTCGGTCTGCGGTGCTAGCCACCCGAGGCCGAGGCTCTTTTGGATTGCGACGAAGTCCTGCACCAGTTGCGCCTGACCATTCACCGTATTTTCCTTCGCCGACAGTTGCGTGCGTTCGGCGTCGAGCATATCGATCATGCTGGCGGTGCCGGCGCGGTAGCGCTGTTCGACCAGTGTCGCCGAACGTTCTGCGGAAGCCTGCACGTCCAGCAACTGCACGACGTTCTCACGCTGATGGCCGTAACGCGACAAGGCGGTATCGGCATCGCGCAACGCCTCGAGCACCGTACGCTGATAGTCGGCGAGTGCCTCGTCATATTGCGCGCGCGCGGAGCGTACCGACGCCGCCGTGCGGCCGAAATCCAGGAAGTTCCAGCTCAGATACGGGATCCCCGCCCACGTGTAATTGCTCTTGCGGAATAGATGTCCCGGCTCGGTCGCACTGAAGCCGAGGTCGCCGAACAAGGTCAGCTTCGGGAAATAGGCGGCTTTCTGCTGGCCGATTTGCGCATTCATGGCGGCGAGCTTGCGTTCTGCCGCGCGGATGTCCGGACGGCGTTGCAGCAGCGCGGCCGGATCGCCGACGGCGACCGTCGCCGGCAGGCTTGGCAGCGGTTGGGTGGAGGACAGCTGTGCGTCCAATGCGCCCGGTTCCTGACCGCACAGCACGGCGAGACGATCGAGCGATTCGCTGACATCGGCATCGATTGGCGCGATCGACGCACGCGTGGTCCCCACCTGCGTGACCGAGCGCTCGACATCCGCCTCGCTGGCTACGCCCCGAGCACGGCGTTGCTGTGTCAGCTCCAGCATCTGCTGTTCGTACTGCGCGGATTGATGCGCGATAGCGGCGCGTTGCTGCTGCGCGCGCAGATCGACGTAAGTCTGCGCGACCTCGGCCGCCAACGACACATGCGTGTCGGCCAGATTCGCCTCGACGGACTGGGCTTGCGCATTGGCCGCTTCGATTGCCCGGCGCGTGCCGCCGAACAGGTCGATTTCCCAGGTGGCATCGAAATCCGCCGAATACAGCTTCAACGGGCCGGTTCCGTAGTTGTCCAGCAGGCTCGGACGCGGCGCGATGATCGCGGTGCCGCCGGCGCTCATCTTCGGCAGCGCGTTGGCTTGTTGCTGCGCGAGCGATGCACGCGACTCACGCAGCCGCGCTTCGGCCGCATGAATGTCCGGGCTGTTTTGCAACTCTTGCGCGATTAGCGCATTGAGCGTCGGATCGTTCAGCGCGACCCACCATTGCGAGACCCCGGGCGCGGTGGAGATGCCTTCGGCCGGGGTCCGTTTGAAGACGCCGGCGTGGAGCGTCTCGGGCGC
>CAWUJR010000476.1:0-3493 GCA_963922375.1 uncultured Robbsia sp. | reverse complement strand
GCACAGGCGCAACCCTATGCCGACCCGTCCCGTATCCTGATCATCGGCGCATCGCAGGGCGCGTTACCGACACTGGCCTACGGCGCGCATCCTGCCGCCGGCGTGCTCGGTCTGATCAACTTCTCCGGCGGGATGCGTCAGGACGGATGCGCGACCTGGCAGCAGGCGATGGTCGATGCGTTCGGCGACTATGGGTTGCATGCACGTCTGCCGTCGCTTTGGCTGTATGGCGACAACGACCGCTATTGGCCCGTCGAACTCGCCCGGCAACTGGTGGCAGCCTACCGGGCAGGCGGGGGCGATGCGACATGGATCGACTTCGGACGCTACAAGGACAACGCGCACGCACTGGTCGGCGATCGCGACGGCGTGGCCGTATGGTGGCCGGCACTCGAAGGCTTCTTGCGTCGACTCGGTCTGCCGGTGGCCGTCCGCTATCACATCCCCGAGGTCGCGCTCCCCCCCGCCAGCGGTTATGCATCGATCAGCGATGTGGACAGAATCCCTTACCTGGACAGCACTGGCCGCGCCGGCTATCGCGCGTTCCTGCAACAGTATCCAACACGTGCATTCGCGCTATCGACGAACGGGGGATGGTCTTGGGCCGAGGGCGGCGATGATCCCTTAACGGTCGCGCTGGAGAACTGTCAACGCAACAGCCAGACGGTCTGTCATTTATACGCGGTCGATAACGCCGTGGTGTGGAACAACAACTGACGGTTTATTTCATAACTGCAGCCCGTCCGCCTTCGTCCTACAATGAAATAAAGCGGCGCGGGTGTTGACGTCAAGCAGATAAGGAAGCGCAAACGATGGAACACAGCATCACGAGTACCACGCACCCGGATGCGATGCCCGCATCCGCCAAACAGGTTGTCGCGTTGCTCGAACAGCTTGCGCACGATCAGCCGGTCGTGCTGTTACCGCAATCGGGCAGGACATCGGCGGAAGCGGCCGCCGCGTTGGGCTGCGGCGTCGCGCACATTGCCAAGTCGATCATCTTCAAACGACTGGAGGATGCCAGGCCGGTGCTGGTGATCGCCAGCGGCATCAACCGGGTGGACGAGGCCAAAGTGACCGCGCAGGTGGGGGCCATCGGTCGCGCGGACGCGCGATTCGTTCGCGACAGTACCGGTTATGCGATCGGCGGCGTCTGTCCGATCGGTCATCGCGTGGCACCGATTGTGCTGATTGACGAGGACTTGATGGCGCTCGGTTTTATGTGGGCTGCCGCGGGTCACCCGCATGCCGTTTTCAAGCTGACGGGGGAACAGCTGGTGCGCATGACCAATGCACCGGTTGTCGAGGTCGCGGAACGATAGACCTCACCCTCGCCGTCTTCCCTCTGCCGAGCCCGGCGCCTTCGATTCCGATGGCGATCCAGACTTTGACGGAGCACAATGAAGCAGTGCTGGGCTTGCTGGTGCAACCGCGCGCAAGCTGCGGCCAAACGATGAGGTCCGTTCTCTATGTCACGCATTGTCACGATCGGCGACACGTTTTCGAAAGTCCTCCGGCTCGCACCACAGGACATTCGCCTGTTTGCCGAACATATCGACGATATGAACCCCCTGCACCACGACGAAGAACAGGCACGCCGTGCCGGCTTTGCGGGGCTGATTGCGTCAGGGTCGCAACCCAGCGCGTATTTCATGGCGGCGATCGCGACGCACTTTTCGGCATTCGCGCAGCCGCTTTTGCTGGAATTCGGGGTCCAGGTCAAAAAAGCCGCGGTCGCGGGCGATACCCTGACCATGACGTGGACCGTCGTCGACGCGTTCTGGAAAAACGCATTGAACGGCGATCTGACCACGCTGGAAGGGGTCATCATCAATCAACGCGAACAGGTGACACTGAGTGCGACCGCAAAAGTACTCGTGAAACCGAAGTCGTCGGATCTGACCACCGGCGAAGGTTCTCCGTGAATCCGCTGCTTGCGGACCGGATGTCAGACGCCGACCACGGATAAAAAAAAGCCGTTCGAACGAACGGCCTAACTATTCGACGTGATCAGCGTCATCGCAAACATGCGATAACCGTTAGTCATCGGCTCCCGAAAAAAGTTCCCGGTTTCGATCCCGATTTCCCGCATTTCTTAAAAATTTTCCACCTCGCTGACCAGGGGCGGATGGCAGCCGATGATACCCACCGGAACGGCTGGTTGGAGGGTTTCCTCGACCGTCAGGCTTTTCTGCGGCATCGGATGCTCGTTATACTGCAAAACAGCACGATCGTGCTTTTAATAGACGTGCTGTTCATCTGCGACATTTCCCTTGCCCGAACGGAGCATATCCATGGCCCTTCCTTCCGCGCTGCAATCGTTATCGCTGCCGGTCATTGCCGCGCCCCTGTTCATCGTCAGCTACAAAGAGATGGTGATCGAGCAATGCCGTGCCGGCATCGTCGGGGCGTTCCCCGCTTTGAATGCGCGCCCGGCCGCCGCGCTGGACGACTGGCTCACAGAGATCGATGAACGGCTCGCAGCCGACCGACAGCAACGCCCGGACGCGATACAGGGTCCGGTCGCCGTCAACCAGATCGTGCATTCGTCCAACGCTCGACTCGAGCACGATCTTCGCGTCTGCGTCGACCATCGCGTGCCGATTTTGATTACCAGCTTGCGCGCGCCGCCGCGCGAATTGATCGACGCGGTGCATGGCTATGGTGGGGTGGTGTTGCACGATGTCGTCAATATGCGCCACGCGCAAAAAGCCGTCGACGCGGGGGTGGACGGATTGATTCTGGTCGCAGCAGGGGCCGGAGGACATGCGGGAACGCTGTCACCGTTTGCATTGTTGAGCGAAGCACGCCGGGCCTTCGGCGATCTGCCGCTGATCCTGTCCGGGGCGATTGCGGACGGTCGCGCGATTTTGGGCGCCCAAGCGATGGGAGCGGATCTCGCCTATATCGGCACACGCTTCATTGCGACGCGGGAAGCCCATGCAGCACCGGAGTACAAACAGGCACTGATCGACGCGTGCGCGGCCGACATTGTCTATACCGACCACTTCACCGGCATTTCAGGTAATTACCTGCAGCAAAGCATCGTCGCTGCAGGCCTCGACCCGGTCATCCTCGCGCAAGGTCGTGCGGAGGGTCAGGCCCACCGTGCATCCACACGACCTGCGCCGCAATTCGATGAAACACAAGCAAAGGCATGGAAAGATATTTGGGGCGCCGGTCAGGGCGTGGGGGCACTCGACGATATTCCGAGCATGGCGAGGTTGGTGGAGCGGATGCGGGACGAATATCGGGCCGCGCTGCACGAGCTGACGCTTCGCAGCGCCGCCTTTACCACCGATCAGTTGCGATAGACATCCGACATCGGAGCCGGTACGTCGTCCCACAAAGAGTGCCCGGCGGGCACCACTGCCGTACGCAACGGCACCAATTGCTGCGTGGTGAGATTGGCGCCCCGCTCGGCGTTATAGCGCGCAATGTCGGCACGTAACGACGCCCCGTCGCGGGCGCTGTCGGCCTTGTGGCGGCCCGC
>CAWUJR010000475.1:0-3494 GCA_963922375.1 uncultured Robbsia sp. | reverse complement strand
GTCGCGTCCCGCAGCGGGAGCGCCCGCGGCCGCTTCATCGGCGACACCGGTGCTGGCACCGCCGGCGGCATCCATCGACGTAAAGTGGCTACTCAGCAACATGCTGCAGACCACCGCATCGGACAAGGCGCCGGGCCTGGGTTTCCTGCCCGCCGCATGGATGGATGGCGATTTGCTCTCGAACGCGCTGAAAACGGTCGGGCGCCAAAGCGGCAGCGCGATGCTGCGATACGGAACGAAGCAGGGGTTTCTGCCACTGCGGCAGCAATTGCAGGTGCGGCTGGCAGAAACCGAGATCGGTGCGAACCCGGAGCAGATCGTGCTGCTCTCCGGCGTCACGCAGGCCATCGATCTGGTCGCGCGGGTGTTTGTGCATCCTGGTGATGCGGTGCTGGTGGGCGACCCGGCATGGTTCCAGATGTTCGGTCGCTTTGTCGATCAGGGCGCGCGGCTGCTGGGCGTTCCGTACACGCCACAGGGGCCCGACTTGGATGCGTTGGCGACGTTGTGCGAAACCTGGCGACCCAAGCTGTTGGTCATCAATTCGCTGATGCAGAATCCGACCGGGACCTCACTGAGTGCGGCGCAGGCGCATCGGATCCTGCAATTGGCAGAGCGCTACGATTTCATGGTGCTGGAGGACGATATCTACGGCGATCTCTGCCCGAGCACGCATCCGGCGGTGCGCCTGGCCAGCCTCGATCAGTTGCGCCGGGTCATTTACATCAACAGTTTCAGCAAGACGCTCGCGCCGAATCTGCGTGTCGGTTATATCGCCTGCGAGGCCGGGCTCGCGCAACGATTCGCCGACCAAAAAATGTTTGCCGGTTTGAGCAGCCCGGAATTGGGCGAGCGCATCATCTATCGGATCTTGACCGAAGGCCATTACCGTCGACACGTCGAACGCCTGCGCGGGCGGCTGGATGACGTCCGGGAACGGGCGATCGACGCGTTGAAAGGAGCCGGGATGAGCCTGTTCTGCGAGCCGACGATCGGCATGTTTCTGTGGGCCGACGCGCATGTGGACAGCAGCGGGCTGACCGCTGCCGCGTATGAGAGCGGCTTTCTGCTCGCACCTGGCGCGTTGTTTTCGCCGTATCAGACGCCATCGACGCGCATCCGGATGAATATCGCGAATTGCAGCGATCCGGCGTTCCTGGCGTTCGTCAGCGACTATATCCAGCGATTTGGCGTATAAGCCGTATCGCCGCGCGGGTGGCGATGGGGTCTGGCCCCGGCGAACCTTCTCACGGGCTCTTGAAAAGCATCGTGGTCGTCCCCAATTCGGAGCGGAAGGGTGCAGCCGCGGTGGCAAGTCATATCGCCGCCCAGCGCTGTCGATCACCCGCTTTTATTTCATACCGACCGACTATCAGGAACGAGCATGGCGCAAGAAACAATGAGTTTTCAGGCGGAAGTGAAACAACTTCTGCAACTGATGATCCATTCTTTGTATAGCAATAAGGAAATTTTCCTGCGCGAACTGGTTTCGAATGCCTCGGATGCGGCAGACAAGCTGCGCTTCGAAGCCATTGCCGACGGCAGCCTGCTGGAGAACGATCCTGACTTGCGCATTCGCGTGACGCATGACGTCGCTGCGCGCACCGTGACGATCGAGGACAACGGCATCGGCATGAGTCGTGAGGAAGCGATCGCGAATCTGGGAACGATCGCGAAGTCCGGCACGAAGGATTTTTTCCAGAAGCTGTCCGGCGACCAGCAAAAAGATGCGGCGCTGATCGGCCAGTTCGGTGTGGGCTTCTACTCGGGTTTCATTGTCGCGGACCGTATCACGGTCGAAACGCGTCGTGCCGGCAAGCCCACGAGCGAAGGCGTGCGCTGGGAAAGTGCGGGCGATGGCGAATTCGCGATCGAGACGATCGAACGTGCCGCCCGCGGTACGTCGATTACGCTGCATCTGCGCGAAGGCGAAGACGAACTGCTGTCGTCCTGGCGTTTGAAGTCGTTGATCCAGAAATATTCGGATCACATCGCGCTGCCGATCCTGATGCAAAAGGAAGAGTGGGACGCCGAGAAGAGCGAGATGGTCACGAAGGACGAATTCGAGACCGTCAATCAGGCGAGTGCATTGTGGACCCGTTCGAAGAACGAGATCGACGATGGGCAATACACGAGCTTTTACAAGCACCTCGCGCATACCGAAGAAGATCCGTTGATCTGGACGCATAACCGCGTCGAAGGTCGGAGCGAATACACGCAACTGTTATATGTGCCGGCGAAAGCGCCGTTCGATCTGTACGACCGCACGCAACGCGGCGGCCTGAAGCTGTATGTGAAGCGCGTCTTTATCATGGACGATGCGGAGCAATTGCTGCCGTCGTATCTGCGCTTCATCCGCGGGGTTGTGGATTCGAGCGACCTGCCGCTGAATGTGTCGCGCGAAATTCTGCAGGAAAGCCGCGACGTGCGTGCGATCCGCGATGGCGTGACCAAGCGTGCGCTGTCGATGCTGGAAGATCTGGCGGAAAACCATGCGGACAAGTACCGCACGTTCTGGGGCGAGTTCGGTCAGGTGCTGAAGGAAGGTCTGGGCGAAGATCACGCGAACCGCGAGCGGATTGCCAAGCTGTTGCGCTTCGCCAGCACGAACGGCGATACCGACGAGCAAAACGTGTCGCTGACCGATTACGTCGGCCGGATGAAAGAGACACAGACCAAGATCTATTACGTCAGCGCCGATAGCTGGCGCGCGGCCCGTAGCAGTCCGCATCTGGAAGTATTCCGGAAGAAGGGCATCGAAGTGCTGCTGTTGTCGGACCGTGTAGACGAGTACATGCTGTCGTTCCTGAACGAATTCGATGGCAAGCCGGTCGCGAGCGTCGCCCGTGGCGATCTGGATCTGGTGCCGGACGAAGCTGAAAAGGAAGCGCAGGAAAAGGTGGGCGAGACGTTGCAGCCGCTGATCGACAAGGCGAAGGACATCTTGAAGGACAAGGCGAAGGACGTGCGTCTCACGTTCCGTCTGACGGATTCGCCGTCTTGCCTGGTGGCGGATGAAGGCGCGATGAGCGGCTATCTGCAGCGAATGCTGAAGGCTGCGGGTCAGAACGCTCCGGAAGCGCATCCGATTCTCGAGATCAACCCTGAGCATCCGTTGGTCAAGCAACTGACCAGCGATTCGCCGCAGATCGAAGACTGGGTGCACCTGCTGTTCGACCAGGCGTTGCTCGCCGAAGGCGGCAGCCTGGAAGACCCGAGCGCGTACGTGCGTCGCGCGAACGGCCTGTTGCTGGCTGCAGCGGCCAAGTAAGCGGGTGGACGTGTGGCTGAAGCGTTCCGATCCGTGCCTCCATCGGCGTTCGGATAAGTCGATGGAGACGCGGTCGAATGAGCGGCTGAATCAGTCGAAAAACGCGTGGTGACCATCGCCCCACGCGCCCTCGACGAACGCGTGCGCGCGCGTCTTCGTTCGCGGTGTCGCACCCGTGCTTGTCCGACGCTCGGTCATGCGCTGGGTCCGCGTGATGCGGTCG
>CAWUJR010000474.1:0-3498 GCA_963922375.1 uncultured Robbsia sp. | reverse complement strand
TGCCATCGTGCAACCGACGCCGAATAACGCCGCCCCGACCAGCAACACCCCCATATGCGGACGCGCACGCCGCGCGGCGAGCAACGCACCGGACACGGTGCCCACCGCCATCGCCGACATCAACAGCCCGAACTCGCTTGAACCGGCGTGAAAGACCGTCGTCGACATCGTCGAGATGAAGATCGGAAAATTGAGACCGAATGTGCCGATCAAAAACAGCATCAAGAGCGGCGCTTTCAGATCTGGGCGTTTCCAGACGTAGCGAAACCCTTCGATCAGATTACCGGGCGCGCGCAGCGCCCGCTGCCGTCGATGCAATTGATCGACCCGCAAAAAGCGCAGCGAACAGAGCACCGCTGCAAACGACACCGCATTGATCAAAAACACCCAGCCCGTACCCACTGCAGTGATCAGCAAGCCCGCCACCGCCGGGCCGATCATGCGCGCGGCATTGAACGATGTCGAGTTCAGCGCCACCGCATTCGATAAATCCGCCTCGCCCACCAACTCACCGACAAATGTCTGGCGCGCCGGCGAGTCGAACGCGGTCGTGCATCCGAGCAGAAAAGCGAATACATAAACCTGCGACAAGGTCACGACGCCGGCGATCGTCAACACGCCCAGCACCAACGGCAACAGGCCCAGTAGAGACTGCGTGATCATCAGCAGTTTGCGTCGGTCGAAGCGATCGGCCGCCAGACCGGTCCAGGGCAGCAATAAGAGCAGCGGGCCGTATTGCAGTGCCATCACGACCCCGACGGCGGTCGCGTTGCGATGCGTGAGTTGCGTCAACACCAGCCAATCCTGAGCGGTGCGTTGCATCCAGGTGCCGACGTTCGACACGATCGCCCCGCCGGCCCAGACCCGATAGTTGACATTGCGCAATGACCGGAACGTGCCGCTCATCGCCCTTCACCTTTGTCGGCGTGGGCGTCGCGATCCGGCGCAGGTGACAGTGACGGTGACGGTGCGGCCGAGGCAACGTCTGTCACCGTGGAGACGTTGGTGGCATCGGGGGCATCGGGGGCATCAGGTCCGTCGGGTCCGTCGGGCCCATCGAGCAATCGCTGCAGCAACGCGATGCCATTGGCCAGCGTGACCTGCTCGTCCACTGCGAGCGTGCGGCGAATGGCGCGAAAAAGCCAATCCTCGCGCGCAGCACGGCCCGCAACGATCAGCGCCTGGCACGCGGGCGTCAACGACAACACGGTCTGGCGACCATCGGTCGGATGCGGTTCGCCCGTCAGCAGGCCAGCCGATTCGAGCGAGGCCACGGTCGCCCCCATCGACTGCGGTCGGACGCCTTCGGCATGGGCCAGACGGGTGACGGTTGCCGGTCCCTCGCGCTTCAATCTGCGCACGACCGACATCTGCGACGGCGTCAAATCGCCGGATCGAGACTCTTCTCGCAACCGACGCCGCAGCGCCCCCATGACCATGCGGAGATCCGCTGCCAGCAGATGTGCGTCCGCCGCCGGGTCCGACGGCGCCAACGTTGGCGTGGACGGTGGTCTCGCGGGGTGAGAAACAGTCATCGGCGCGTCGCCAGGGTGGTCGGTCATGATGCATTATAAACGCATATATGAAGTCAAACTTGGTAGTTTGGCTGTCAAGTTGCGCCTCTTTATGTATGCCCGCATGCCGAATGCCGCGTAGCGTGTCGACTCGACTCGACTCGACTCGCCAGCGATGCCACCGATAGGCCGGCGCAGGAACGCGGGTTGCGTCTTTTCAGCCGGAAAGATCGCTTTTGGATCGCGCTCCGTGACGTCAGGAGCGTGCCATTTACCGCTTCAGGAGATCAGCAATGCGCGATAACAACCTATCGAACCACCCGATGCGCCTTTCTTCGGATCGTCATGATCGGACGCAGGATAAGCGTGTGCAGCGCAATGTCAGTCCGACGTGGAAATACTCCGCCCTCATCGCGATAGCGGCTGGGGCCGCGCTGTTGCCCCTTGCGGCCTACGCGCAGAGTGTCAGCAGCGATGCCACCGCCGGTCCCGCGAAGTCGAATGACCATAGTCTGACTTCGGGTGAGAGCACGACCAAGAAAACGCATCACACGTCTCGCAAAACCGCGACGAAGAAAACCGCGCCGTCGGATACATCGGCCTCGCCGTCGCAACCCGATATGAAAGGTTCAGGGAACCGCAATCTAGGCGGCAGCGACGCCGGGGGCTGACCGGCGACGAAAGAAAGCGGCGGTACGGACAGGCCGACGGGCACAGCGGCAAGGCGAAAGCGGCGCGGCAGGATACAATCCGGATGCATCGCATCTGCTCCGGCTTCTGTCCCTTGCGCTTGCCGACTGCGACCGTCTCCACCAACCTGTACCATTCATGCGCGAATCCACCCGGGCCTTCGTTCTCGGCCCGTTGTTGAAAGGAGTATCCCGCTCCTTCTACCTCACGCTGCGTATTCTGCCCGGCGGCATGCGCGACCCGATCGGGCTCGCGTATCTGCTGGCGCGTGCGGCAGATACCATTGCCGACACTTCACTGATCGCTCCCGATCGCCGTTTGGTCTTGCTGCTGGCGCTGCGCGCGCAAGTCAACGGCACGGCTACGGATAACGCGGTCATGCAGCAGTTGGCCGACGAAGTGGCGAGCCAGCAAACCCAATCCGACGAAAAAGTGCTGCTGGAGTCCCTCGGCCCGGCACTGGAGATTCTCGCGGCGTTTACCCCGTCCGACCGGCAGGCAGTCCGCGAAATCGTCTCCACCCTGTCGGACGGTATGGAGTTAGACCTGCGTACATTTCCCGACGAACGTGCCGGTCATCTCGTCGCACTGCGCGAATGGGACGAATTGGACCGCTACACCTATCTGGTGGCCGGCTGTGTCGGCGAGTTCTGGACCCAGATGACGTATGCGCACATGCCGGGCACGCTCCGCATCGACGCGACGGTGATGATCGCGCGAGGCATTCGCTTTGGGAAAGCGTTGCAGCTGACCAATGTCCTGCGCGATTGTGGAAAAGACCTAAGAATGGGACGCTGTTACCTGCCATCGACCCTGCTCGATCAAGTCGGCCTGCGCCCGAACGACCTGCTCTCGCCGTCGAACGCCTCACGGGCGCAGCCGGTGTTGCGCGATGTGATCCGCGCGACGCTGGACCATTACCAGCAGGCGATCGACTATATGCTCGCTTTTCCCGCCACATCGATACGGATGCGGCTAGCTTGCCTTTGGCCGATCGTCATCGGCCTGGAAACATTGCTGCTGCTCGTGGACAACGCAGCATGGCTCGATCCCGCGAAGGTATCGAAGATCACGCGCGGCAAGGTTTATCGTGTCATCGCCCGCTCGGTACCATACGTGCTGTCCGATGCGCTGCTGCGCGCGTGGACGACTGGTTTGATGCAGCGGATCGAACAAAAAATCAGTGCTGGCGCGTCACTTTTTTCCCGGCCATTGCGGCCATGATGCAAGGAAGCCTCATGCAATATGCACGCTCCACGTCCGTCAGCGCCGAATGCGCTCGGCCACCCGCGGC
>CAWUJR010000473.1:0-3500 GCA_963922375.1 uncultured Robbsia sp. | reverse complement strand
GCTTGTGCGGACCTTCGGTGATGGAGCCCCAGCGATGGCCATGGCCGTGCGAATCCCACCGAAAACCATCGGCAGCGCGTTCGGCAGTTCGACGCGAAGCAGCGACTGCCGGCGCGTCATCCCCAGGCCGGTCGCCGCTTCACGCATCGATGCCGGCACCTGACGCAGGCCCTCGTACGTATTGCGCGTGATCGGCAATACCGAAGCAAGCCAGAGCGCGAGAATCGCCGGACCGCTGCCGATCCCCAACACCGCCAGCGACAACACCAATACGGCTAGCGACGGAATCGTATTGCCGACATTGAAGATCTGCATCAGTCGTTCTGCATAGCGAACGAACGCGGGACGGCTCAATACGATGCCGGCCGGCACCCCGGTGAGGATCGCGGCAAGCATCGACCAACCGACCAGCGACAGATGGGCCCCGAGATCGAATAGCAACTCGTCGTGGTAGGTGCGGATGGTGCTTGGCCCGATCCAGAAGACCAACAACGCCAGCAGCACCAACGATGCTGCGATGGACAAATACAGGCGCCTGCGATTTGGACGACGCGGCTGCACAGGCAAGGATGCGGCAGGCGCGAGAGAGGTGGCCGGGGTGGGCGCCGGGGAGGCCAGATTCGCGGAGGCGGCCGAGGCGGACGTCCTCCCGGCCGGGGGCAAGCCAAGCGTATTGCTGTCTGTCATATCCTGTTTCCGAATAGGCGAGCCCAGCCGATGGCTGCGGCGAAGCAAGCCATGCGGACCGAAGTCGCACCGACAAAATGCATGGCAGCCGACGCTGCCTTGCCAAGCCAAGTTGTTCGCCGATGGTGGGCCGACTACCGGAGAGATCCGGTCTAGCCCTCGACGAAACGGAAAACCATCCGCGGGGATGGCGATTGAAACGCTAACGGACTGTTCATCCGTCGGCGCAAGCATTGATCACACGCGTGTTCGATGCTGAAGGTTCAGCCGGTGGAAACAGGCGCCTTAGCCTGCCGATCCACACACCGGATGAAATGAATTGATTGCTCTTTTAATCGAGCGCGCTCTTGGAGCGGACTGTGTTCGAGGGAGGCAATTGTAACAAGGAACAGCGAGGCTGTCCACCCACCCCGAAATTGCTCGCAATTGACCGAGGATGTCAGCAGGATCGCAGCAGCGCCGCGAGACGATCCGATACCACAGGGTGCGAAGGCGGAGGTGAGCAGGCAGCACCGAACGACGATGGACCGACAGAAAAACAGAAACCCCGCTATTCGCCTTTCCTCTGGCGAACAACGGGGTTTTCCGAGGCCGACCTGGCCGCCCTCGACGGGCGCCCTTGCCGGTATCGCACCACTGCTGGACGACGCTAAGACCGGCTTACTCTCCGGCCAACTGCAGATGCAGTTGTGAGCGCCCGAGCTCGGGTTCGTTTGCGGCATCGGCATCGCCGCCATTACGATCCTGTTGCGACGATGGCGCAAGACGCGACCGCTCTAAGCCGTCCAGATAGTCGTTGTCGATGTCGCCGGTAATGTAGCAGCCGTCGAAACACGAGGCATCAAAACCGGTCAGCGCCGGATTGATGTCGCGCATCGCCTGCTTCATGTCCTCGACATCTTGGTACACCAGTCCGTCTGCGCCGATCAGACGCGCGACTTCCTCGTCGGTACGGCCGTGCGCCACCAACTCACCGCGCGTCGGCATGTCGATGCCATAGACATTCGGGAACTTGACCGGCGGCGCCGCGGAGGCGAAGAACACCTTTTCCGCACCGGCATCACGCGCCATCTGTACGATTTCGTGGCTGGTCGTTCCGCGCACGATCGAGTCGTCGACGATCAACACATTCTTGCCCTTGAACTCGATGCCCATCGCGTTCAGCTTCTGCCGCACGGACTTCTTGCGGACCGCCTGCCCCGGCATGATGAAGGTACGGCCCACGTAGCGGTTCTTGAAGAACCCTTCGCGGTATTCGACACCCAATTTGTTCGCGACCTGCATCGCGGCCGGACGGCTCGAGTCCGGAATCGGCATCACGACGTCGATCTTCACGCCGGCCAACTCACGCTTGATCTTGTCAGCCAGATAGTCGCCCATACGCAGACGCGCGTTATAAACCGGCACGCCATCGAGACAGGAATCCGGACGCGCCAGATACACGTACTCGAAGATGCACGGATTCAGGCTCGGTGACTGTGCGCATTGCTGCGAATGCAACTTGCCGTCCAAATCGATGAATACCGCCTCGCCCGGCGCCACGTCACGCACAAACTGAAAGCCGATGCCTTCGATCGCGACCGACTCCGATGCCACCATCCATTCGACACCTTCTGGGCCGTCGTTGCGCCCGATGCACAGCGGGCGAATGCCGAACGGATCGCGAAACGCGAGCAGGCCGAAGCCGGCGACCAGCGCCACGATCGCATATGAGCCTTTCACGCGGCGATGCGTGCCGCTGACGGCGCTGAACAAGGCGGACGGCTCCAACGTGTAGCCCGGGCTGGCGCTTTGCAGCTCGTGCGCAAACACGTTCAACAGCACTTCGGTGTCGGAGCTGGTGTTGATGTGACGACGATCGATCCGGTACAGCTCGTCCTTCAACTGCGTGGTATTCGTCACATTGCCGTTGTGCGCGAGAATGATCCCGTACGGCGCGTTGACGTAGAAAGGCTGCGCTTCTTCCTCGCTGCTGGCCGACCCGGCGGTCGGATAACGGACCTGACCGATACCGCAGGTGCCCGGCAGGCTTCGCATATTGCGCGTGCGGAACACATCGCGCACCATGCCATTGGCCTTGTGCATATGGAAGTTGCGACCGTTCAGAGTCGCAATACCGGCTGCATCCTGACCGCGATGCTGCAGCAGCAGCAAACTGTCATAGAGCAGCTGATTGACGGGGGAATTCGATACTACGCCGACGATGCCGCACATGGCAGGAACCATCCATTAAAAAGAAAACGCAAGAAAAACCAGAAAGGCGAAACGTCCACACCGCTGCATGTCTCGACCGGGCGTCACGTGCGCCTCAATCGTGCACATACGCCAGCAGCGGCGCAGGCAAAAACGGTTTGATGGTGGCCACGCCCTGCTCGACGTAGGGCCGAAGCAGCGCATGTTGCCAGAAATCATATTTCGGCAGCTCGGTGAAGCCTGCGATCACATAGAGCCCGACGACCAGCAATAATCCGCGAGCCAATCCGAACAGCAGGCCCAACGAACGATCGACGCCCTGCAAGCCCGTGACTTCCGTCAAACGGCTCAATAACGCGCTGCCGACACTGGAGAGCAGAATGACGCCCACCGCAATGGCGGCGAATCCCACCAGCCATTGCGTCAACGCGCCGCCCGGCCAGTGATCCGGAATAAACGGCGTCACGCGATCCGCATAGCGGGCAGCCAGCGCGAACGCGACCACCCACCCCACCAGCGAAAACAGCTCGGCCACCAGACCGCGCCACGCCCCACGCAGCGCGGACAGCACGATCACCGCGATGACCGCGTAATCGAAGCCTGTCAACAACGCGCCTGAG
>CAWUJR010000472.1:0-3503 GCA_963922375.1 uncultured Robbsia sp. | reverse complement strand
ACGGTGATGGCGCTGCGCCGCTGGTTGATCGACGCGCGCGTGGAGAGCGCACTCGCATGGATGGCGAAAGCCCATCTGTATTTGGCCCCCGCGGCGATGCTGGCGCGGGTGCCGTCTGCCTGGTTTCAACACGAACTTCCGGGCAACAATCGCCTGCATCGTCTGGTCAGCGCATTGCCAACGCGGATGATCCTGGCGTGCTCGAACTGTGTTGCCGCCCAGCAACGGACATTGACGCCGACGCGCACGATCCATGTGGTCAACCCGTCGGTCGATCTGGACCGTTTCACGTCGAATCTGCTGCCGAGCGTGGCCGAGGCGCGCCGCAGCTTGCAGTTGCCGCAGGAAGGGCCCGTCATCGGCATCGTGGCCCGCTTGCAGCGCTGGAAAGGCGTGCACGTGATGCTGAGTGCGGCGCCGGCCATCCTGAAGCGCTATCCGTCGGCGTGCTTCGTGGTCGTCGGCGGCGAGCATTTCGACGAATTGGACTATCCGGCCGAGCTGGCCGAGCAAGTGCGCCGCCTGGGGATCGGCGAGCGCGTCAAGTTGGTCGGATTCCAATCCGACATTCCATTGTGGACTCAGGCACTCGACGTCGCCGTGGTCGCATCCGATACCGAGCCGTTCGGCATGTCCGCCATCGAAGCCATGGCGCTTGGCAAGCTGCTGGCGGCGTATCGTGCCGGCGGCTTTCTGGAGACGGTCGAGGACGAGGTATCCGGCAAATTCTTCGATACACGCGACGGCGACGCATTGGCAGCAGCGGTGTGTTGGCTGTTGGACGATCCGCTGCGCGCGCAGCGCATCCAGATGAATGCGATTACGCGGGCGTCGGGCTTCGGCTCCGTCCGGCTTGCACAAAGCGTCGTGGATCGCATCGGTCAACTGTCGGCGCGTGCGGTTACCGCATCGCCGCTTAGCCCATTCGCCAAGTCATGACACATCCCGCTTTCGACTCCACTGTGCCGCTGTCTGGTGCCACCGCCGCAGCCGGTATATCAGGCTATCAGCCGCAGATGTCCGCGACGCCGTTTCAGGCCCCGCGCCGTCGTCCGCGCGGGCTGACGATTGCATGGGGCTTCTGGGTACCGGTCTATCTGCTGGTGCAATTGACGTTGGCCCTGGTTGTCACGCATCAATCCGGACTGTTGGAGATAGCGTATCCGCTGTTGGCATTCGCTGTAGGGGTCTACTTGTATTTGCGCTTTCCGGTGCAATTCATCGGCTATGCATGGTGGATCTGGTTTCTGACGCCAGAAGTACGGCGGCTATCGGACTTTTTCAAAGGCAGCTTCACCGACTTCAGCACGATCATGGTCGCACCGATTCTGGTGTCGGGCCTGACGGTGTTGACGATGCTGCGTCACGGGCGCTATCTGGGAACGCGCGCTGGATTGCCGATGGTGATGATCCTGTTGGCGCTCGCCTACGGCTATCTGGTGGGCATCGTCAACGGCGGCGTCGCACCCGCCACGTTCGCGTTGGCGAACTGGTTGCTGCCGGTGTCGATGGCGTTGTATCTGGCCGTGCACTGGCGTCACTACCCGGCGATGCGCCGCTGCCTGCTGCGCACCTTCACGATAGGTACCGCGTTGTGCGGCGCGTATGGGCTTGTCCAGTACTTGGTGATGCCGCCGTGGGATGCGGCCTGGATGATCTGGTCGGAGATGACGTCGTCGATGGGCAATCCGTTGCCATTCGAGGTGCGCGTGTTCGGTCCGCTGAATTCTCTGGCGCCATTCACCGCCGTGATCGGCACCGGCATCCTGCTGTCGACGGTCGAGCGCAACCGCGGTCGCGTGCCGGCAGCCATCTTCGGCATTCTCTCGCTGGCGCTGTCTTTCGTGCGTTCGGCGTGGGGCTCGGCGGTGATTTCGTTCGCCTATCAGTTGGTCTTCTTCAATAACCGCGCGCGGTTACGGATCGTCGTCAGCACGCTGATCATCGCCTGCGTCACGGTGCCGGTGCTGATGTCGGGTCCGATCGCCGACAACCTCACGAAGCGGCTCGATACGCTGACCAACCTAAAAGACGACAGCAGCTTCTCGGATCGGACGTCGTTCTACAGCTCGTTCCTGGATACCGCAGTGACGAATATCGCCGGGATAGGGTTGGGCGCCACGGGCTTGAGTTCGAAATTGTCGAGCGATCCGGGCGCGCAGAAGTTCGAATCCTTCGACAGCGGTTTGATGGAGATCCCTTTTGTGCTGGGCTGGCCGGGCGCGCTGCTGTACACCGTGGGCATCGTCTGGGCCATGTTGGCAGGGGCACGCGCTGCGCGGCAAATGAAGTCTGATCGGTATGCGGTGGCGTGGTTCAGCGTCGCGCTGGGCACCGTCGCGCAGCTCGTGTTCGGTAATTCGCTGATCAGTATCAGTGGCCAGTTGGCATTGATGGGCATGGTGATCCCGGTCACGGCACTGCGCTACGCGAAAGCGCAGCACGAGGCGCAACGCCGGGCACAACGCGTGGCAACGACCGCCGAACAGACGACGGTGCCCACAACCGCGCAGGCCGCTGCCACGTCTGTGGGGCGCTATCCGAACGCATCTGAGAATACGAAGAATACGACGGCAAGGGGATTCGAATGAAGGTCGCACTGGTGACCCACGAGGTGGGACTGCACGATGGCCAGGGAGCCGTCAATTACGCGGTGGTGCTGGCGGCATTGCAGCGCGGCTGGACCGTGACGCTGGTCGCCAGCTATGTCGCGCCGGAAATGCTGGCCATGCCGGGCGTGAACTGGGTGCCGATCACGTTGGGCAAAACCCCGTCGGCCTTGCTCAAGCACCAGGTGTTCGCGCTCAAGAGCGGATGGTGGCTACGCCGCAACCGTCGCGCATTCGACATCGTGCATGTCAATGGCTTCATCACGTGGGCGCGTGCCGACATCAATGCTGCGCATTTCGTTCATTCCGGCTGGATGCGTAGCGGCTACTACCCGTTTCGTTGGTCGCAAGGTGCATACGGCGCTTATCAGACGCTCTTCTCCACTTTGAATGCGGCGCTGGAAAAGCTCGCTTTTGCACGCGCGAAACACGTGGTGGCGGTATCGGACCGCGTTGCCGAAGAACTGCGGGGCGCTGGTGTCAACCGTCCTGTCAATGTGATTTACAACGGCTCCGATGTGCTCGGCTATGCCGCCGCTGTGCCGGATCGCGCGGCGTTTGGATTGCCCAAGCACGCGTTTGTCTGCTTGTTCGCGGGCGATCTGCGCATTTCACGGAAAAACCTGGACACGGTGTTGAAGGCGATGGTCCATCTGCCCGATCACATCGTGCTGGCCGTCGGCGGTGCGACCAAAGGCAGTCCGTATCCGGCCATGGTCGAAAAACTTGGTCTAAGCGGGCGGGTCCATTTTTTAGGGCATGTCACCGATATGAAGACGTTGATGAAGTCGTCGGACTGCCTGGTGTTCCCGTCGCGTTACGACCCGTTTGCGCTGGTCGTGCTGGAAGCGATGGCCGCCGGCTGTCCCGTCGTGGGCGCCAACCGCGGCGGCA
>CAWUJR010000471.1:0-3512 GCA_963922375.1 uncultured Robbsia sp. | reverse complement strand
ATACCTGCTTCGATCACCTCGGGGGACAGCCCCTGGATCGGCGACAGCGCCACCGCTGCCGCGTGCGGGTCTGCGCGCACCTTTTGCCCCTCCTCACCGAGCGCCGCCAGCGTCTTCTGAACCACCTCCCCATGGGCGGTGGCATACGCACGTGCAGTCAGGAAGAACTGATGGTGACTGGCGACTCCGTTTGCATCCGCCAACAACCGGCCGCCGCTTTGCATCTGCGCGGCGGAGAGAAACGGGTCCCAGATCGCCCAGGCATCGATCGATCCACTTTCGAATGCGGCGCGGGCATCGGCGGGTGCCAGAAAGACCGGTTCAATATCTTTGTAAGCCACACCGTGCTTGTCCAGCAACGCAACAATGAACCAGTGAACGTCGGAACCCTTGTTGAACGCGATCTTCTTGCCCTTCAACTGCTTGACATCGGTGATCGGCGAATGCTGTGGCACGAGCAGACCTTCGGCATGCGGCGTCGGAATTTCATATGCGGTGTAGACGAAGTCCGCACCGGCTGCCTGAGCGAACACCGGCGGCGCTTCACCGACATAGCCAAAATCGATGGCCCCGACATTCAAGCCCTCCAGCAACTGCGGGCCGGCGGGGAACTCGATCCATTTGACCGAAATCCCCTGCGGCGCCAACTGCTTCTCGAGCGTGCCGTTTGCCCGCAACAGCACCAATGTGCTAGCCGCTTTCTGATAGCCGATTCGGAAAGTATGTCCGCCCGATTGTGCAAATGCCGTGAGGCCATGCGTCGCCCATCCCGCTGCTGCGCCCAACAACATGCCGGTTACCGTCCGCCGCCGGCTATTATGATGTGACATCGAAACCTACCTGTTACCTGTTAGCTTGCCAACATGGAATCGCCGGCCCATAGCGGAGCGTCGGCTTGCTGACGGCGTCTGCTTGGTTTAGCTTGCCGAGACGCGGTGAGCGGCGTCATGACCGTTCGCCACCACCTCGCCGAATGGACCCGACAACCGGACGGACTTCGCGGCGCCGCCGATTTGCGCCTGCACGCGCTCCGGCAACAACGGAAACACCAACTCGGCGAAGCGATACGACTCCTCCAGATGCGGATAGCCCGACATGATGAAAGTATCGATACCCAGCGCCGCATACTCCTGTATCCGCGCGGCCACTTCCTCGGGATTGCCGACCAGTGCCGTACCGGCACCACCGCGTACCAGACCGACGCCGGCCCAGAGATTTGGGGAGATTTCGAGTTTGTCGCGACGCCCGCCATGCAACGCCGACATCCGCCGCTGCCCTTCCGAATCCATTTTGGCGAACGCGGCCTGAGCGCGTGCGATGGTCTCGTCGTCGAGCTTGCTGATCAGCTCATCTGCCGCGGCCCATGCGGCCGCGCTGGTTTCGCGCACGATCACATGCAGACGGATACCGAATGTGATCTCCCGCCCCGCGGCCGCAGCGCGTGCTTTGACGTCGGCGATCTTTACAGCCACATCGGCCGGGCGCTCGCCCCAGGTCAGGTATTTGTCGATATGACGCCCGACGATCGCATGCGCGGCCGGCGATGAGCCGCCGAAAAACAGCGGCGGATACGGCGTCTGGACGGTCGGATACAGCGTCTTGGCGTCTTTTGCGCGCAGATGCTTTCCTTCGAAATTGAAACCGCCGCCGTCGTGTGCGGCGCGTAGCGTCTCGCGCCAGATTTCGAGGAATTCGTCGGTGATTTCGTAGCGCTCGTCGTGCGAGTTGAAGATGCCGTCGCCGGCCAGCTCCGCCGCATCGCCGCCGGTTACGACATTGATCAACAAACGACCGCCGGACAGACGATCGAACGTCGCGGCCATCCGCGCAGCCAGACCCGGGGTGGTCTGGCCCGGGCGAATCGCGACCAGAAACTTCAACCGCTTCGTCGCGCCGATCAGGCTCGACGCCACCACCCACGCATCTTCACAGGACCGGCCGGTGGGCAGCAACACGCCTTCATACCCCAGACTGTCGGCAGCGGATGCCACCTGACGGAAGTAATCGAAACTCGCTTCGCGGCCACCTTCACTGGTGCCGAGGTAGCGACTGTCGCCGTGCGTAGGGATAAACCAAAAGATATTCATATCTGGTGCCGAACGGGTGGATGCGTAATAAAACCGCACAATGCCGCCATTGTTCCGGTCGGCCACCCGTCTGTGAACCAATGAAATCTGCTTTCTATATCAACGAAATGATAAAGGGCGCGACGCGTTATGCGCGCCACGCCCAGTTTCGACATCAGCTTTGGATATACACAGCATGCGTATGCGTGTATTCGAGGACGCCGTGCTTGCCGTCCGCACCGCCGATGCCACTCTTGCGCACGCCCGCGTGGAAACCCTGCATCGCCTCGAAATTCTCCCGATTGATGTAGGTTTCGCCGAAATCGATCTCGCGCGCCGCCTGCATCGCCTTCGACAGATTCGACGTGTAGATAGACGACGTGAGGCCGTATTCGCAGTCGTTCGCCAGCGCGATCGCCTCGTCCAGATCGTCGACGATCTGAATCGGCAATACCGGGCCGAAGATTTCCTGACGCATGATGTCCATCTCCTGCCGGCATCCGGCAATCACCGTCGGTTCGTAATGGAAACCGCTTGGCCGGTCGGCCAAACGCCCGCCCGTCACCACCGTGCCGCCCTCCGCCACGGCTTTCGCGACCTTTGCCGCGACCTTGTCGAGACCCGCCTGATTGATCAACGGCCCCATTTCCACTTGCTGATCGCTGCCGGGGTCGCCGTAGCGCGTGTCGCGCATGGCCGCGCTGATACGCTCGATGAACGCATCGGCGACGCCGCGCTCCACGTACACCCGCTCCGCGCAGTTACAGACTTGCCCGGTGTTGATGATGCGGGAGTCGCGGATCGCCTTCACGGCCAGATCGAGATTCGCATCGGCCAGCACGATTGCCGGCGCCTTGCCGCCCAGTTCCAGATTCAGCTTGGTCAAATTGTTCGCGGCTGCAGCCATGATGCGCTGACCGGTACCCACACTGCCGGTAAAGCTGATCATATTGACGCCGGCATGGGCGCTCAGCTGACCGCCGACATCGCCGCGCCCGCCCACCACGTTGAACACGCCCGGAGGCAAATCCGTCTCGGCGACCAGCTTCGCAAATTCGAAGCAATTGTTCGGCGTTTCCTCACTCGGCTTGATGACGATGGTATTGCCGGTGATCAACGCCGGCGCCATTTTGCGCGCGATCAAAAAGAACGGAAAATTCCATGGCAGAATGCCTGCTATCACGCCCATCGGCTTGCGGAACAGGAAGATGTTTTCGCCTGCCCGATCACTTGGGATGATTTCGCCTTCGATGCGACGCGCCCATTCGGCCATATAGTCAATATAGTCGGCGGTGAAATTCACTTCCACTTCTGCTAGGCCGCGGATCTTCCCCTGCTCGCGAACGATGATGTCGGCGAGCCGGGGCACATGCTGCCGGATCTTCGCGGCAATTTTTCGCAGATAGCCGGCGCGTTCGATCGCCGGCTTTGCCGCCCACGCCGGCT
>CAWUJR010000470.1:0-3518 GCA_963922375.1 uncultured Robbsia sp. | reverse complement strand
GGCAGCATCGGCGGGATGCGCGGTTGGATCGACCGCATCGCCTGCGTTGGATACGTCTGCGGGACTCGCTGCGGCCATGGCAGCGTCTGTGAACGGGGCGGGATCGCGGGAGGCGTCGCGCGGCGGGGCGGTGGAATGATCGGACATGACCGAATTATAGCGAGGGATGCCGGTCTTCCCCAGATTCTCCCTCTCAACGGGGGTTGTCGACCGTACGATGCCGTACGGCGGGTCGTTCCGGGGTGAAACTGCTGACGCGCCGAGGGTTTCCGGTATCATGACAGGGCCGTTTTACGACCGCTTATTTGCACCTTTCGTTTTCCGTACCACTTTCGATTTCGCTTCTGACCGGGCTGTTTTCGCCGCTCACGGGCCTCACTTTCAAGGATGCGCTTTGGACACTGTTTTGCCACTCCTCGGCATGATTTTGCATATCGACAAGTTTCTGGGCACATTCATTCAGCATTACGGCAACTGGGTCTATGCAGTCCTCTTCCTGATCGTCTTTTGCGAGACGGGACTGGTGGTGCTGCCTTTCCTGCCGGGTGATTCGCTGCTGTTCATCGGTGGCGCGTTTGCTGCCAGCGGCGCGATGTCGCTGACGACGTTGACCGTTTTGCTGCTGGCCGCCGCGATATTGGGCAATACCGTCAACTACGCGATCGGCCGCGCGATCGGGCCGAAGGTCTTCGAATCGAACTGGCGCTTCCTCGATCGCGAAGCGCTGCGCAAGACGCACGCGTTTTATGAGCATCACGGCGGCAAGACGATCGTGCTCGCGCGCTTCGTGCCGATCGTGCGGACCTTTGCCCCGTTTGTCGCCGGCGTGTCCGGCATGCGCGTCGCACGCTTTCAGATGTTCAACATCATTGGTGCGCTCGGCTGGGTGCTCGGTCTGGTGCTGTGCGGTTATTTCTTCGGCAATCTGACCTTCGTCAAGCAGTACCTGAACGTCATCGTGCTGGTCGGCATCTTCGCCGCCGTCGTCCCATTGGCATTGGGCGGTGTGATCAAGTTGATCCGTCAGCGCACGCAAGCAAGCCGACGCTAGTTTTGATCGGCCGGTATCGGGGCATCGGGGCATCGGGAGATCGTGGGGAGGGGCGCTCTCGACTATCGGTAACTATCGGTAATCATCGGCGTCCGTGGGTGTCTGCCGACCCGGTCTCCTGCTTCACGCGCGCGACCGTCGCGCGCCGATCGATCAGACCACCGTATTCTTCGGCAGCGGCGGGTGCGCGGCCAGGTACTTCTTGATGCCGCGCAAAATAGCGGACGCCATCTGGTCGCGATAGTCCTCGCTCTTCAGCTTTTGTTCTTCCTCCGGGTTGCTGATGAACGCGGTCTCTACCAGGACCGATGGAATATCCGGGGCCTTCAGCACCGCGAATCCCGCCTGTTCGACCGATCCCTTGTGCAGCTTGTTGATGCCGCCGATCTCGTCGAGCACAAAGCCGCCGTACTTCAGGCTGTCGCGAATCTGCGCGGTCGTCGACATATCCAGCAACGCACGCTTCAACGCGACATCGTCGGTGTCCACCGGTACGCCGCCGATCTGATCCGACGAATTTTCCTTGTTCGCCATCCAGCGGGCGGCCGCACTCGACGCGCCGCTTTCGGATAACGCAAACACCGACGAACCGCGCGCCTGCGGGGTCGTGAAGGCGTCGGCATGAATCGACACGAACAGATCCGCGCCGACGCGTCGCGCTTTTTGCACACGCACGTTCAACGGCACGAAAAAGTCCGCATCGCGTGTCATCATCGAGCGCATATTCGGTTCGGCATCGATCTTCTGCCGTAAGCGGCCACCGATGTCGAGCACCACGTGTTTCTCATGCATACCGGTCTCGCCGGTCGCGCCCGGATCTTCGCCGCCATGACCCGGATCGATCGCGATGGTCAGCAAGCGTAGCGTGCGCGGCCCCGCCTTGCCCGGGCCCTTGAAGCCATACTGATCTTCGCTGGCGAGCTGCGATGGCGGTGTGCGACGCGAGGGGGACCCGGATGGCGAGCCCGATGCGGATGACGCATTCGGCCCATTCGGTGTGAGCGGCTTGGCCTGCGCGAGCGACGTCGGTGGTGCACCCGGGGGGGTGGGGGACGCGTTCGCATCGGCACCGCCTTTCTCTGCATATTGACGGAAAAAGGCCTCCGGGTCGGCCGGCGCCCCGCTCGGACCGGACAGCGTCGACTGCGGCGGGGCGTTCTGTTCGGCCAGCGCTTGCTGTTTGCCCTGGCTTTGCTGAAGCAGAGCGAGTAACGGATCGGGCGGCACGGCCGGATAGAGATCGAGCACCAGTCGGTGCCGATAGCCGGCGACCGGATCCAGCGCAAACGACTGCGGCTTCACCGCCGTCTTCAAATCGAACACCATGCGCACGACATGCGGTTCGAACTGCCCCACGCGGACTTTCTCGATCTGCGGGTCGTTCGGTGCGATCTTGGCGACCAGATCGCGCAGCGGCTGATCCAGATCGAGTCCCTTCAGATCGACCACCAGACGATCCGGATGGGCAAGCAACTTCTGCTCGAATTGCAATTCCTGATCGGATTCGATCGTCACCCGCGTGTAGTCTTGCGCGGGCCAGACGCGCACGGCGAGCACGGAGGCCGCTGCGGCCAACCGAGGGGTGACCAGCGCCAGGGCAAAGGTGGAAGCACCGGCATAAAGGGCTTTACGTCGGCCCCAGCTTGCGGGCGCGGAAGCAGCGGACTCGATCGATCGGAAGGGCTTGATCAGCATGTAGGACAGTGTCTATCGGCTAAAACGGTAGTGACAGCATAAACGCATAAGCGCGATGGGATGCAGCGCAGGCCACGCAGGCGCGGCCAGGGCGCAACAGGCATGCACCCTGGCATTCAAACACCGCGTGCATCCTCGGGCGACGTGGCAAACGCGACCAAGCACGCGCGGCCGGTGTCGGAATAGGCAACGGCGCGCAGGCAGCGCCCGTCACCGACGACATCGATCGCGAACGACAGGTCGGGCGTCGGCAACACCCCTTCGGCGCGTTCCGGCCATTCGATCAAATTCAGCGCGGGCGTGCCAAGATATTCGTCGAAGCCGGCTTCGCGCCATTCGGCAGGCTCTGAAAATCGATACAAATCGAAGTGATGGACGGCCAGCGAGCCGACTTGATACGGTTCGACCAGGGTATAGGTCGGACTGCGGACACGGCCGACGTGCCCCAATGCGCGCAACGTCGCGCGCACGAACGCAGTCTTGCCGGCGCCCAGGTCGCCATGAAGATGCACATGCAGCCCGGCAGGCGCAATCTGGTCGCCGTATGCGTGCGCAAAGCGCGCCGCCAGCGCATCGGTGGCGCTTTCGTCGGGCAGATCGAATCGATATTCGGCGAGTGGAGACACGGGTAGGACAGGCATTGCGTAAAATGACGACGATGAACTCACTGCTTAAAAAGCCCGTTGCGCAGGCCGCCGCGCGGCGCCGATCCCCCGCGGAAGACACTGCGCCCTCCGCGAGCGCCGGCACTGCTTCCGGTAAGCCGCCCACG
>CAWUJR010000469.1:0-3526 GCA_963922375.1 uncultured Robbsia sp. | reverse complement strand
CCATTGATCACATGGGTCAAATCGACAATGGTGATATCTGAAAGTGGCCCCGCAGGGCGATCGGGCAAGCCCTTGTCTGCGGTGCTCATGACGTGGTCCCCGAAACCACGTGCTTTCCGGCCGTCGGATTCAATTTCTTTAAATGTCCACTCTCCGCCCCAACGTGGATGTCGATCACGACATTGATCAGCGCAGGCACGCCCTCGGCAATCGACTTTCGCAACGCGCTCTCGAGTTCCTCTGTCGTGGTCGCGTTATAGCCCTTGCCACCAAATGCGTCGATCATTCGATCGTAGCGTGCGGCGGCGCTAAGCGTCGTCACACCGGGTTGGCTGCTATCCGAGCGGTTTACGTCATCGCCTCGATAGATGCCGCCATTGTTCATGACCACTACCGTCACCGGCAAGCCATAGCGACAGATCGTCTCGACGTCCATGCCCGAGAAGCCGAACGCACTGTCCCCTACGACAGCCACCACCGGCGCGCGCTGCGTGACGGCCGCGGCGATGGAGAAGCCCATACCGATCCCCATGACGCCCCAGGTGCCCACGTCGAGCCGATGGCGGGGCAACGCCATGTCGATCAAATTGCGCCCGACGTCGAGTGTATTGGCGCCCTCAGCGACCAGATACGCGTCCGGGTGGTCTTTCAGCACGGTATTGACCGTGCCGAGCGCGGAAAAGAAATTCATCGGTACCGGGCGCTCTTTCAATCTCCCGGCCATTTTGGCCGCGTTCGCGGCTTTGTGCGACTCGATCGCATCGACCCACGCGGCAGGCGCGGACACCGGCGTCGACTCCAACGCCTCCAACATCATCGACATCGACGAAGCCAGATCGCCCACGACAGGTGCATCGATCCGGCGGTTGCTGTCGATTTCGGTCGGCTCGATATCCAACTGAATCAATTTGCCATCCGCCGCCCATTGCGGCGCGCGACCATGACCGAGGAGCCAGTTCAGACGCGCCCCTGCAAGCACGACCACATCCGCCTCTGCAAGCACCTTGGAACGCGCCGCTGCGGCCGATTGCGGATGACTGTCAGGCAGCAGGCCTTTGGCCATCGACATGGGCAAGAAAGGGATCCCGGTTTTTTCCAGGAAGGTACGCATGTCCACCTCGATTCGCGCATAAGCTGCACCTTTTCCCAGGATGACAAGCGGGCGCTTTGCCGTTGCGAGCATCTTGAGCGCGCGGGTTATCGCTTCTTTCGACGGGATACGGGCCGGTGCCGGATCCACCACTTCGACAAGCGAGGCGTTGCCCTCTTCGGCCGGCATCTGGGCGGGAAGTAGGGACGCAGGCAGATCGAGATACACGCCGCCCGGACGCCCCGACAACGCCGCGCGAATCGCGCGGGCGATGCCAACGCCGATATCCTGCACGCGGTCGACCCTGTACGAGGCCTTTGCGTACGGCTTCGCAGACTGCAGCTGGTCGAGTTCCTCGTAATCACCCTGTTGCAAGTCGACAATGGCCCGATCCGATGATCCTGAAATCAGGATCATCGGGAAGCCGTTCGTGGTGGCATTTGCAAGTCCCACCAAACCGTTAAGAAATCCCGGGGCCGATACCGTCATGCAAATGCCTGGCCATTGCTTCAGATATCCGGAAATAGCGGCGGCATGGGCCGCCGATGTCTCGTGCCGGAAACCAATGTACTGGATGCCCTTTTCCTGCGCGAGACGCATGAGATCCGTGACCGGGATGCCTGCGACACCGTAGATCTCGGTGATCTTGTTGAGCTTGAGCGCATCCACGACAAGATTGAAGCCGTCGACTGTTATCAATTCACCGGTTGAGTCTGCCATTTCCTGATCCTCTTGTTCAGCACGTTGCGCTAGGTGCATGCATCGATTAAAAGCACGCCGGGGAACGTCGACCGTTGCCCGGTCGCACTCACGTCAGATCACGCCCTTGTCCTTCAAAGCAGCGATCTCGTCGGTGCTGTAGCCCAGCGCGGTCAGGACTTCGACGTTATGCTCGCCCAGAAGCGGCGCAGCGGTGATCTTCGGAGTGAATCCGGAGAATTTCGGCGGGCAGCCTACCGTGTAGTAGGTGCCGCGCTCCTTGTGCTCCACTGCGACGATCGATCCGTTTGCACGCAAAGACTCGTCGTGCAAGAGGTCTTTTGTTGTCAGCACGGGACCGCAGGGGATCTCGAGTTTGCCCAAAATTTCGACTACCTCATGCTTTTCCTTATTGATCGTCCACTGCTCGATTGCAGCATAGACTTCGAAAAGGTGAGGGATACGAGCGTCTTGCGTTGCATACTTCGGATCGGTGATCCATTCCGGCTTACCGATCGCATTGCAGACATCTTGCCAACCCCAAGGTTGCATGATGATATAGACGTAGTCGTTCGAGTCGTTCTGCCAATTCTTGCACTTGAACATCCAGCCGGGGACGCCGGATCCGGACGCGTTTTCGCCGCGCGGCACCGTATCGCCAAACGGTTTGTGTGGATACTGCGGATATTCGGTCAGTTCGCCTGTCCGTTCGAGACGTTGCTGGTCGCGGATTTTGGTACGCACGAGATTGAGGACGGCATCTTGCATCGACATGTACACCTTCTGCCCTTCACCGGTCTTCTCGCGATGCAGCAGCGCCGCGAGTATGCCGATCAGCAGATGCATACCGGTGTTCGAGTCGCCGAGGGCCGCAGCTGAAATGAGCGGCGTTCCCTCGACAAGGCCGGTCGTCGACGCGGCCCCTCCCGCGCATTGAGCGATATCTTCGTAGGTCTTCAAATCGCCGTAAGGGGAATTTTCCGGGAATCCCTTGACCGTGCCGTAAATGAGCTTCGGATTGAGTGCATGGACATGGTCCCAGTCGAAACCCATGCGCTCGAGCGCGCCCGGTGCAAAATTCTCGACCAGGATATCGGACTCCTTCAGCAACTTCGTCAGAATCTCCTTCCCTTCCGGTGTTTTGGTGTTGAGCTCCAGCGAGCGCTTGTTCGAATTGAGCATCGTGAAATACAGGCCGTCCTTGCCCGGAATGTCACGAAGCTGGCTCCGAGTGACATCTCCTTTCCCCGGCAGTTCGATTTTCAGCACGTCCGCACCAAACCACGCAAGCATTTGCGTGCACGACGGACCCGCCTGAACACCAGTGAAATCAACGACCTTGAGTCCTTCGAGTGGCAATGTCACGGTATGCTCCTAAGAGAGAATCGAGCTGAGAGTCGCGCGCACTTCTTTTCGCGTCTCAAATTGTATAGACATTCTATCGTTTGCAACGGCAACGAGTAATTGATTTGAATCAACTACAAGTTGGACTTGCCCGCGACATCGTCGAATGCGCAAGTGACACGTGTTATTAACGACGACTCGCGTGGTCACGAAGGGGAATGAATAGCGGATCGGCGCGCGAACGGGGAAGCCGGAACGGAAAACAAGACCCAGTATAATGAAACCGAGCGCTGACGGAGATATTACGTCTTTGAAAGGGCGGCCAGTTTTTCGCGATCCAGGATATCGATGTCGCGCGGGCCTCGCCGCTGAATCACCTTTTCGGCCTCCAGG
>CAWUJR010000468.1:0-3530 GCA_963922375.1 uncultured Robbsia sp. | reverse complement strand
GGCGGGAACCGGGAGCGCGATGTGATCGTCGAGCACGACGGTGTGCCGGTGCAGCCGCAGCAACCGCAGAACGATCAGGGAAGCCCGTTCGACTTCGGTAATGGCGGAAACGATTGGGGTGACGGCGGTGGCCAGATCGACGCAGGCAATGATGATAACAACTGGGATAACAGCTAGATA
The DNA here is from genome assembly GCA_963922375.1 of uncultured Robbsia sp. Lineage (GTDB taxonomy): Bacteria > Pseudomonadota > Gammaproteobacteria > Burkholderiales > Burkholderiaceae > Robbsia. The sequence continues at coordinate 3,350 of CAWUJR010000468.1, read as the reverse complement.
CGCAGCTACATACGCAGCTACATACGCAGTTAAGCGCGCGGCTAACTGCGCAGCTTCACGCGCAGCAGCTAAACGGGCAACCGCCACACGCGTTGCTCGCGCAGGCCCATCTCCGTTACGGGCGTGGGCATGAGCGTCGAGATAGACTCATCGCGCCAACCACGCCAATAGCCCGAAGAAAAAACGCACGATCCCGACCAGCAGATCCCACAGCCAGACCAGTTGCTGCCAGATACCGTCCCCCTCATGCATCGCGTCCGACCAGGAAAGCAGGCGGTAGACAGCCAATGGCGTCGGCGACGAAGGCGGCACCACGCGATGCCGCCCCCCCTGAGCGGCATCGCGACCAGTCATGCCCTATCGATGCCCTAATTACGTGCTGGCGCCTGGCGCTGGCGCGTCCGACTCCGATGTCAGGGTCTCGCCGAGCCGATCGAAGATGCGCTGCGTAGCACCGCGTGCATGCAGTGCAAACAGCAGCAGCGAGCGCCCCGTCACTTGATACACATTGCCCGCGTCGAATTCGGGCAACTCGTCCCGCACGGGAACGTTCGTGTCGATCATGCATGTCCATTGCTGGCTACCGGTCACCTCGGGAAGAACGAAGTCGACGATATCATGATGCGCGTTGAACACCAGCAAAAGTGTCGCGTCGGAGGCTGGGCGGCGGATGCCGGACGCCTGCGCGCGCCCATCGATCACCATGCCGAAACACTTCATCGCCGGGTCATCCCACTGCTCTTGCGTCAGCTCGTTCCCGTCGGTGCTCAGCCAGCGAACATCCTGCACCTGCAGGGCGTCATTCCATTCGCCCGTCAGAAAACGGTTGCGGCGCAGGACCGGCAGGCTGCGACGTAACGACAGCAGTTTGCGGGTGAATTCAACCAGCGCGTGGCCGTCTTCGTCGATGCCCTCCCAGTCGACCCAGCTGATCTCGTCATCCTGGCAATACGCGTTGTTGTTTCCCCGCTGCGTACGACCGAATTCGTCGCCGGCCAGCACCATTGGCGTGCCTTGCGAAAACAACAGCGTCGCCAGCATGTTGCGCTTTTGCCGCTCCCGCAGCGCCTTGATGTCCGGATCATCGGTCGGGCCTTCCACGCCGCTATTCCACGAACGATTGTCCGATGTGCCATCGCGATTGTCTTCGCCATTCGCCTCGTTGTGCTTGTCGTTGTAGCTGACAAGGTCGTTCAACGTAAAACCATCGTGTGCCGTGATGAAGTTGACGCTCGCCCACGGACGGCGGCCGCGATGGTTGAATTTATCGCCGGATGCGGTAATGCGGGTCGCCAGTTCCGCCGTCGTGCCCTCGTCGCCTTTCCAAAAGCTGCGAACTGTATCGCGATAGCGGTCGTTCCACTCGGCCCAGCCGGGCGGGAAGCCGCCGACTTGGTAACCGCCCGGACCGCAGTCCCACGGCTCCGCGATCAGTTTGACGCTGGAGAGGATCGGGTCCTGACGACAGCTGTCCAGGAAGCCGCCGCCTTCGTCGAAACCATGCGGCTCGCGACCCAGAATCGTTGCTAGGTCGAAGCGGAAGCCATCGACATTCATTTCGGTGACCCAATAGCGCAAGCTGTCGGTGACCATCTGCAGAACGCGCGGATGCGACAGGTTCAGCGTGTTGCCGGTCCCGGTGTCGTTGATGTAATAGCGCGGCGTATCGGGTATCAGGCGGTAATACGAAGCGTTGTCGATGCCCTTGTACGACAAGGTCGGGCCCAGTTCGTTGCCCTCTGCCGTGTGGTTATAGACCACGTCGAGCACGACCTCCAGGCCGACATCGTGAAAGCCGTCGACCATCTGCTTGAATTCGTCGATCTTGCCGGTCGCGAAATAGCGTGGGTCGGCGGCGAAGAAGCCGATCGTGTTATAACCCCAATAGTTTGTCAGACCTTTGTCGAGCAATTGGCTGTCATTGACGAACGCGTGGATCGGCAGCAATTCCACGGTGGTGACGCCCAGTTCGCGGATGTAGTCGCGCACCGCTTTCTCGTTCAATCCGGCAAAGGTGCCACGCAGCGCCTCCGGTACCTGCGGATGCCGCTTCGTATAGCCTCGCACGTGCGTCTCGTACACGACCGCCCGATCCCATGGCACGCGCACGCGCGTGGGATGATGCCAACTGAAGGCCGTGTCCACCACGCGGCACTTCGGCATCAGCGCGGCGCTGTCGCGCGTGTCGAACGACAAATCCTGATCCGCATGTCCGAGCGTATAGCCGAAGACCTCCGGCCCCCACGTCAGTTGCCCGACATGATCTTTTGCATACGGGTCCAGCAGCAGCTTGTTCGGATTGAAGCGGTGGCCCGCGTCGGGCTCGTACGGGCCGTGAACGCGATAGCCATACACTGCCCCGGGCGCGAGGTCGTGCACGTAGACGTGCCAGACCTCGTCCGTGTATTCGGGCAATTCGATGCGTTCGAGTTCGGTCTTGCCGTCGGCATCGAACAGGCACAGTTCCACCTTCGTTGCGTTCGCGGAAAACAGCGCGAAATTCACACCATGCTTATCCCAGGTCGCGCCGCGCGGAAACGGCGATCCTTCGGAAATTCGGCTCTTGGTCTTGGTCATTTTTTACCTGTCTCAACTCACGGAGATGCACATATACGAGGGATTCGATGCAGGCCTACAGAATCGCGGAGCCGGCGAAAAGCGCGATCAGCAGGAAAACAATGAAGAGGACAACGAAAATAAAGAAAAATATTTTTGCAATGCCCGCTGCGCCGGAGGAGACGCGGCCGAAGCCGAAAAAGCCGGCGATAACCGAAATGACGGCGAAAAGAATAGCGAGCTTGAGCATGCCTGATGTCTCCCTGTCGGTGGTGAGTGTTCTATACGCGAGGGACAACAGAAGCACGAAGCGGGCCAAGCCCCAATGGCGCGCGCCGCCTAGCGCTTGGCGCGAGCCAATGCCTCCAGCAACCGATCGTCGTCCGCCATCGCCTGCGGCAGGCTTTGGGTCAGGAAGTCGACCCAGGTACGCACCTTCGCATCGATATATTGACGTGACGGATACAGCGCATGCACTTCGAACCGCTGCAAGCGGTAATTCTCGAAAAGCCGCACCAGTGCACCATCGCGCAGCCCTTCTACCGCCGCGTAGGACGGCAGCAGACCAATGCCCATGCCCGCACGAATCGCACCGTCCAGCGCTTCGGCCACATTCACCCGAAATCGGCTATCGCCCACATAGACGCTTTCCGCCCGTGGCGACGTGTCATCCGTCGATAGCGTAGCGCGCACGATGCTCGGGTTCGCGGACGCGGCGTCAGCCGATACCGACGCGTTGGCGGGCATCGCCGCACGCCCCGAACTGGCGGGGTCCGATAGATCGGCCGAACTCG
>CAWUJR010000467.1:0-3532 GCA_963922375.1 uncultured Robbsia sp. | reverse complement strand
CGGTCAGCGTGGTTTTACCATGATCGACGTGACCGATCGTGCCCACGTTGACGTGCGGCTTTGTACGTTCAAACTTACCTTTAGCCATTGCCGACTCCTAAACAGGACCATTCATACGTTGCGCCGCGCGCAAACACACTGACCAGCTTTCATTTGGTGCCCATGGGCAGGATCGAACTGCCGACCTCTCCCTTACCAAGGGAGTGCTCTGCCACTGAGCCACATGGGCGAAACCTTTTACAACTACTTTCTAGCTAGCGCACTAGTAAGCTTGGAGCGGGTGAAGGGAATCGAACCCTCGTCATAAGCTTGGAAGGCTTCTGCTCTACCATTGAGCTACACCCGCATGAACCCGATTTGGATCCCGATCCCTAACCTGCTTTGCGACTCGCCGAATCAAATTTCGCCCTGCCCATTTCTGATGCCTGACAGTCGATTCGTCGCGTCGACTTTGAATTCTGGTGGAGGAGGTTGGATTCGAACCAACGTAGGCGTAAGCCAACAGATTTACAGTCTGCCCCCTTTAGCCACTCGGGCACTCCTCCGCAGAGAATTCGAGATTATGGAGATGTCCCCGGGACCTGTCAACACCTTTCTACGTTTGACCGATTAATTCTGGGAACGACCGGTAAAATCGACGTTTTTTGGATCGTGGCGGCGCTCAGCGCGCCCGCAGCAGTCTAAATAAACCGCCTTTCGAGGGCGGCGGCGCGCTCACCGGCGCGTCCTGGCGCTCAAAGATCACATTGAACAAACGGCGGAACTGTCCTCCGGGGCTTTGGAGGGGCTCGACGCCATGCCAGGCGTCCGAGGTATTCTTGAATAGGAAGCTCCGGTTATTGCGGATGTCGACCGCCTCGACATCGCCGAAATCGGCGACATCCGGATTCTTGCGCTTCACGCGTTTGTTGCCGAGCACCAGGATCGCCCCGCCCCATTCACGCTCCCAGTCCTCGGACGTATTGAAGTAGAAGATGTGCGTGCCCGCCTTCTTCTCCGAATCGCGATGTGGCGACACTTCCGAGCCGCTGAAGCCCATGTGCCAGGCAAAGCGCACCGTCAATGGCCCGCTCTCGAGCATTCGGTCGATGAAGTCGAGATAGACCGCGCTTGTACGCAGCTCCTCGATGAATTCTTGCCATGGCAGCGGTAAATCGGGCAAGTCGACGACGCCGTCTCGGCCCGCGGTGTCGGTGGCTGTCAGCGCGGCCGCCGGGCGGGCGGGTTGCATGTCGTCTCTATAGATAGAGCGCTCGAACGCCAGGTAGTAACGGTCATGCGGACGTTGCCGATTCGCCCGTTCAATGCCCCGATGCGTTTCGAATAACGACAACGCCGGAAAATGGGTATGCAGCAACTGAAATGCGTCGGGGCGAAGAAAGGTGTCGAACGCGAACCAAGGGAACGGTTTTCGGTGCTGAAATTGGCCGGCAGAAAATGCCTGGATCGTCTGCTCGTTCAAATATCGCATGCCCGACTGCCCTGTAGAGAAAGAGAGGGAGAGAAAGGCGTCATTGTATGACGGCACAAGAAATCGTGCCGACGCACCACGTGCCGCTCGCTTGTGAACAGGACGCGGAACCGTTCCCACCCGATCGATAGGATAACGATCTGACGGGCGCAGGACAGGACTGTCCTATTTTTCAATTCACGAAGACCGTCGTCAAGGATAGGTCGCCCGCCACGTGCCGGGCGTCGGACGGATCTTGCGTTCATCCAGACGAGGTCGTTTCGTATGCCTACGCATCCATGACTAGGCAGGCATCTGTTGCGCACGTCGAGGCGGACGAATCGTCGCAGGCAATGCACTCAAGAGCCCGTCGCGACTGCCGTTAATAGGAAGGTGCGGCGCCGGGCTGGTGCACGCGCTCCGCCGCAGTTTCCCACGATCTCCGTCCCGCATCGAGGATGCAATGAAGAAAAGTCTCACTATCAAAGCCCGTATCGGCATCACCGTCGGCCTGCTCGCCGTGCTGGCCATCGGCATCGGCGCGATTGGCCTGTACGGCATGAAGACCTCGAACGCCGCGTTCGCCAATACCTATTCGAACGAAATGCCAAGCATGCTGTCCGCAGGGAGTTCCGAACTCTATACGGCCCGTGAGCGACTGGATTACGACCGGGCAGTGATGCTGATCGGCACGCCTGACGCAGAAGCGGCAATCACACGTGGGCTTTCGCTGCGGGCGCAGGCGGACGCTTTCTGGAAGCAATATGCGGCGTTGCCGCAAGGCCCGGGCGAAGCGGCGCTGGCTGACGCCTCGCAAGCGAAACGGCTCGCGGTGCAGGCACTGATAGACAAAGGGTACGCAGCCGTTAGGGCCAATGACAAGCCCGCAGCACTGGACGCCGCCAAGACATTGCAGCAACTCTTCTTCGACTTCGCCGAGTCGGACACTGCGTTGCTCGGCTATCAGTCCACAGGCGCGAAAGCCGGATATCAAGACGCAACGTCCACCGCCAGCACGATCCGTACACTGAGCATCGTCGCCATCCTGCTGGGCATCGTGGCGGCCGTGTTCTCATGGGTCTCGCTGTCCCGTGCGATCGGGCGCCCTCTGGCGGAAGCGCTGGAACACTTCGATGCGATCGCGGAAGGCGATCTGCAACGAAACGTCCGTGTACATTCTGACGACGAAATGGGTCAACTGATGGCCGGACTCGACAAGATGCAGAAAAACTTGGCGAAGACCGTGCAGACGGTCCGCTCGGGCAGTGAATCGATCGCGTCTGCGACCAAGCAGATTTCGGCGGGCAACACGGATCTGTCATCGCGGACCGAAGAGCAAGCATCGGCGCTGCAGGAAACCGCCGCGAGCATGGACGAATTGACGAGCACCGTGAAGCAGAATGCTGATAACGCGCGTCAGGCGAGCGCGCTTGCGTCCAGCGCATCGGACATTGCGAACAAGGGCAGCACGGTGGTGTCGCAGGTCGTGGGTACGATGAGCGAGATCAATCAAAGTTCGAACAAGATTGCCGACATCATTACGATCATCGAAGGCATCGCATTCCAGACCAACATCCTCGCGTTGAATGCGGCGGTGGAAGCGGCACGAGCGGGCGAAGAAGGTCGCGGCTTCGCGGTTGTGGCGGGTGAAGTACGCAATCTTGCACAGCGCTCCTCTGCTGCGGCGAAAGAAATCAAGGAATTGATCGATACGTCGGTGGAGCGTGTGCAATCCGGTACGGCGTTGGTCGACGAGGCCGGTAAGACGATGAACGACATCATCGGCGCAGTACGGCGCGTGACGGACATCATGGGTGAGATTGCGGCTGCGTCGCAGGAACAAAGCGCAGGGATCGAGCAAGTCGCGCTGGCGGTGACGCAGATGGACGAAGCGACACAACAGAATGCGGCGTTGGTCGAAGAAGCCGCTGCCGCCGCGCAGTCGCTCGAAGATCAAGCGGACAAGCTGCGCGGGGCGATGGCGGTGTTTCAGGTAGATGGGATGGCCAGCGGTTCGAGAGCATCGGTCAGCGCGATCGGGACAGCATCGATGACCGCGCCGAAGACGGTGCCCGCGCCAGT
>CAWUJR010000466.1:0-3544 GCA_963922375.1 uncultured Robbsia sp. | reverse complement strand
CCGTCGATGTCCGAACGGGTGCGTCACGACGCGCCGGTGCGTCATGCGCTTCCGCCGCAGCCGGCGTACCCGGCGTCTCATCGGGGCGTCCTAGTAGTTTGCGAATGAATTTGGTAATCACGTCAATTGAATAGTTCGAGAATGCGCCAGCCGTTTGCGTTCGCATGAGCGCGCAGCGTGTCGTCAGGGTTGGTCGCCACCGGATCGCTTACCTTCTCGAGCAGGGGGATGTCGTTGCGCGAATCGCTATAAAAGAAGCTTCGTTCGAAGTCTTCCAGCTTCATACCAAGCGACGCCAGCCAGCTATGCGTGCGGGTAATCTTGCCTTCGCGAAAACTCGGCTCGCCGTCGATCTCGCCGGTGAAGCGACCGCGCGGCGTGCCGTCATCGGTCTTCAAATTGATCGCGAGCAGATTGTCGATGCCGAGCGCACGGCCGATCGGCGCGGTGACGAATGCGTTCGTCGCGGTGATCACGCAGCACAGGTCGCCCGCGCGCTGGTGCTCGGCAACCAGTGCCAGCGCCTCGGGACGGATCGCCGGCGCGATCACTTCGGCCATGAATTGCCGGTGCCACGCGTCCAGCGTATCGCGTGAATACTGCTTCAGCGGCGCGAGCGAGACGCGCAGATATGCGTGAATATCCAGGCAACCGTTCTTGTAGTCTTCGAAGAACTGCTCGTTCTCGCGGGCAAATTGCGTTGCATCGACGATACCGAGCTTGATCATGAAGCGTCCCCACTCGTGATCGCTATCGGTCGGGATCAGGGTGTGGTCGAGGTCGAAAAGGGCGAGTCTAGTCATGTAATGAGATTCTACTTGATGCGGCCCGGTCCATCCGGACGGGGCGAATGGGAAGCGGAGGAAGCCGAGGACGCCGACGCGACCTTTGCGTTCATTTCTGCGGTGATTTCTGCCGTCATTTCCGCATTCATCTCCCGCAGCAGTGGCAGCGTGATGGCCCTCTGGCGTTCCAGCGAAAATTGCTCAAGCGCATCCAACATACCCTTCAGGCTAGGCATATCGCGCTGGAAATGGCTCAACAAATGCGGCGGAACATCCGGCGCGAGCGCCAGACCCCGCTCGCGCGCGGCGATTTGCAGCGCAGCGATCTTTTCATCGTCGCTCAACGGCGCCAACCGATACACCAGGCCCCAGCCCAAACGGGTACGTAGATCGTCGCGAATCGTCAGGCCCATCGGCGGCGCCGCACCCGTGGCCACAAACGCAATATGCGGATCGGCCCGGACTTCATTGAATAGATTGAATGCGGCAATCTGGCGAGCCGGCGGCAACCGGTCGCAATCGTCTATCGCATACAGCGAGACCTCCGGGTCGAACGCGAAGCTCGACAGCGGACTTTGCGGCACCAGCAGTCGCGCGCGCTTTTCCGGCGCGGCGTGACACAGCGCATGCAATAGATGACTGCGACCGGAACCAGGATCGCCCCAGATGTAGAACAACCGGTCCGTCGGGGCGAGCGCCATCGTTCCGCTCTCCTGGGCGAAATGAGGGTCGCCGTACCCCGTTGCGAAAACGGTACGGCGCAGCGCGTGGATGCGGGCCACCAGCTCCGCATTCGGCCCGGCGACGAAATTGTCGAAGGTCGCCGGAGGCGGTGTGCCCAGATCGAGGAGAAGTTGGCGTGAGACCGTTGACACCGTTGACACCGTCGATTTTTTTATGACTTCACGGACAGATAGTAGAGCACACGCGTCTTGCTGACCACCTTGAGCGGCACGGCCTGTCAATACCTAAAGAATATCCCGACAGAAAGGGCGAATTCGTCGAGGAAGGCGCTGCATGGGTTAAAATCCGCATTCTACCGAACCTTATCGGTTCCTTTTGCCGTTTAACGCTACGGCTCGCGACATCCTCCGATGTCCCGCAACGTCCTTTAGCGCAACCTTCTGCCTTTCCCGTCATGACCGAACCGAAAGATCTTCACGCCGCATCCGTCGCGCCTGCCGCCCCGCCTTCCGCCAACGCGCCGCAGACCAGCGGGCTGTCGTACCGCGATGCCGGCGTCGATATCGATGCCGGCGACGCACTGGTTGACCGGATCAAGCCGCTGGCCAAGCGCACGATGCGCGAGGGCGTGTTGAACGGCATCGGCGGTTTCGGCGCTTTGTTCGAGGTGCCGAAGCGTTATAAGGAACCGATCCTCGTATCGGGCACCGACGGTGTGGGAACCAAGCTGCGCCTCGCGTTCGATCTGAACCGTCACGATACCGTCGGCCAGGATCTGGTGGCGATGAGCGTCAACGACATCCTGGTGCAGGGCGCAGAGCCGCTGTTTTTCCTCGACTACTTCGCGTGCGGCAAGCTGGACGTGGATACCGCAGCGCGAGTCGTCGGTGGCATCGCGACCGGCTGCGAGCTGGCCGGCTGTGCGTTGATCGGTGGCGAAACGGCCGAAATGCCGGGAATGTATCCGGACGGCGAATACGATCTGGCCGGCTTTGCCGTCGGCGCCGTCGAAAAGAGCAAGATCATCGACGGTCGCACGATCCAGCCGGGCGATGTGGTACTGGGCTTGGCCTCCAGCGGTATCCATTCGAACGGCTATTCGTTGGTGCGCAAGATTATCGAGCGTGCGAATCCGGATCTGGACGCCGATTTCGACGGTCGTTCGCTGGCGGACGCGCTGATGGCCCCCACGCGCATCTATGTCAAACCGGTGCTGAGCCTGCTCGAAAAGGTCGCTGTGAAGGGCATTGCGCATATCACCGGTGGGGGCCTGGTCGAAAACATTCCGCGCATCCTGGCCGAAGGTCTGACCGCCGAGCTAGATCACGCTGCGTGGCCGTTGCCGCCGCTGTTTGCTTGGTTGCAACAGCACGGCGGGGTAGCCGATGCCGAAATGCATCGTGTGTTCAACTGCGGTATTGGCCTGGTGATGGTCGTGGCGGCCGAAGACGCGGCCGAAGCCAGCGCGATCCTGTCGTCGGCAGGCGAAGTGGTCTGGCAGATCGGTCAGGTGCGTGCGAGCGCCCCGGGCGAGGCACAGACCGTCGTTCGTTGATGGTTTGTTGACCGGTCGTTGACCGGTTGAGTGCGGCACGCCGCGCGCGATTTCAGCGCGGCGGGGCCGTGTCGGTCCTGTCTTCCCACAGCGCTTCCACGGTGTCGGCCGTTTGTGAAACGGCATCGGGTGCACAGCAATCGATGACCTGTCGGTCCGTGAAGCTGCGCAGCCAGGTCAATTGGCGTTTGCACAACTGTCGCGTGGCAAAGACCCCTTTGTCGCGCATCGTTGCGCGGTCGTCCCGGCCGTCCAGATAGTCCCAGACCTGTCGGTACCCGACGCACCGTATCGACGGCAATTCCGCCGACAAATCGCCTCGCGCCCTTAAAGCGGCGACCTCGTCGATCAAGCCGGCGCCGAGCATCGCGTCGAAGCGCGTTTCGATGCGTCGGTGCAGCACGCTGCGATCCGATGGTTCGAGCGACACCGGAATGAAATGCGGCGCGAGGGGCATCGTGTCTGACGGTGCGTCGGATGTCGCCGCGGTCGTCGATTGTTTCGCGAGCAGCGCCGACAA
>CAWUJR010000465.1:0-3555 GCA_963922375.1 uncultured Robbsia sp. | reverse complement strand
TTCTCCTGCGCACCGGCCAGCGAAATGCGGAAGTCCGCGTCCGGGTCCCGGCCCCCGGCGAAGGCCTGCGGCGAAACGGTTTCGATCAGGTGCCGCTCGATATCCTCCTCGGACAGGGGCAGGCCCTCGATTCGATCGAAGTCCGTGGGCACCTCGTCCTCATCCAGGATCTGGACGGCGCCCACGCAATCGCGACCGATAGCCTTTAGCAAGTCAAACGGCTCGGTCGAACTCGTCCTGAATCGCTCGGCCACGCGGCGACGGATTGCGTCGCTATCCGGCAACAGGTTGTCGAAATAATTGGCGACCTTCTCGCCCTTGACCGGCAGGTTCTGCAGATTGAACGGCAGCGACAAGGACAGCGGTCGGCCAATATCGGCCGCCAGCCAATCCGCGTCGTACTGCAGCTCCATCTCTCCGCGAGCGGGAATCGTCCATCGGCCAACGCTAACACCGTTGGTCCAGATAGACAGACTGCGGCTGTGCGATCGACGCCCCATGTCACCAATCCGTGGTCGTCGTCGACACCGCAGCCTTGCCCCGGGTCCCCACGGCCAACTCCAGGCCGAGCGCTGCGCACCATGCAAGGAGTTGCTCCACGCTCAGCTCGTGGGCATTGAGTTCCAAATGAGAGACCCGCGACTGGCTCAAGCCGATACGAGCAGCCAGCGCCGACTGGGTCATCCCGCGGGCCTTACGCGCGGCCTGCAGCATCGACCCAAGTTGGCCGGTAGTGACCAGCGGATGTGACGTCGGCGGCATGGCGAATACCCGAGATTCAGATAAACGTAAAATAGCCGAAAAACAGATATACGTCAAATATCTGAATTACAACTACAAGTCTCTGGTTGCGCTCAGTACGCGCGGTCAAGCTTCAACTAGACGGCTCAACGGCGATCCGTGCTCTTCGTTTTCCTGCTTGTGTGAGACTTACCGATTCCTGCTTGAGGTTTACTTGCCGAAATTTCTGGCAACTAGAGCTAATATCCTGCAAGGGCGTAACTGGTCGTAATGCATGGTACGACAGGGGCACTACAGGGGACTCCATGGACGAGACACAACCGGAAGGTTCAACCATCGCGGCCGAATTGAAGATCGACGTTACCCTGATCGGCAAATTGAACTCGGCGGACTTCCAAAATGCGGTCTCACTATTCCGGAATCTTTGGCTGGTCAACGAGATCGACCAGATGCATGAGCAGGTCGAGTTGATCCTGACTTCCGACCCGCCCTTTCTGAAGCCGCGCCGTTGGCGGATTGATGCGCTGGCGGCACGTTCGCGCTATCCGATCCGCGACCTGGACCTAAACCTGGACGGTGGATTACTGGTGCGGGATCGGCCAATAGCGCGTCCTGGTGGAACGGCACCTTTGCCATGCCAAGCCGATTACCGCATCGAGACGGTCCCGTACAGTTAGGTTACGGTCAGGCTATCGTCAAACCATGCCCGCTCCGGCATCACGCCATCAAACAAGTCGAACAGCCGGTCCGTGTCGGCAATAAAGACGGCCAATCGCTTGCGCCAAGATTTTACTGCTCGCTGGGATTTATCATCTTAGGGGCGGTAACCCACGATAACGGAGGTGGTTTCGGTGCGCCACCCTTCAGTTGAGACCGTAAAATCCTAGCCGTGCGAGATGCCGACCAAATCGGCGAGGCACGCGCGAATATGATGGGGGAACTTTCGCTTGGCGCGGTCCACGCACCATCGGTCTATCGCGACGCGCCAGATCACCACGGCCGCCTCTGCGGCCATCCGTGCACTTGGCTCCGGAACGTCCTGATCCTTCAAGGCAGCACTGATCGCCATCGCGAGGGAGCGCATCTTCATCAACTCGCGCTCCTGAAAATCATCATGCGCAGCGATAATCTTCTGGCGCGTGATGACATTGACCCGGTCCCCATCGAAGAAGCTGCCCGCTGCTTCCATGGCGCCGGTCACCCGCTGCAGCGGCGTGGGCTGCCGGGCCTGGGCAATGGCCTGGACGATCTCAGCTTGCAACTCGCCCGCACGCCAGAACAGGACTTCGGCCTTGTCGGCGAAGTAGCGATAGAACGTTCTTTCGGTCAGGCCGGCTTCGGCCGCGATTTGGGCAACGGTTGTCTCGGCGTACCCGCGCGTGCGGAACATTGCAATGGCGACCTTACCGAAACGCTCCGGCGCATTTTCGATTCGTCGGACCATAACCAGCATTCTAACGACATTGGCAGAAGCTGACAATGGTATGTACACTGTCAGAAACTGACAATGGAGTGGATCATGCGCGTTTTCCTCACCGGCGCCGGCGGCTTTATTGGATCGGCGCTGATCGAAGAGCTTCTGACCGCAGGGCACCACGTGCTGGCGCTGGTGCGCTCGGCCGATGCCGGCCGGCGTTTGGCTGCTGCCGGAGCCATGCTTCAGCACGGCACGCTGGACCAGCTGCAGATACTTCAGGATGCGACGGCGCAAAGCGACGCCGTGGTCCATCTGGCCTTCGGCACCGACTACACAAGATTCTCGGAGAGTTGCGATGTCGATGCACGGGCCATCCAGGCCATCGGCGCAGCCCTCGCCGGGACCGGCAAGCCATTCATCGTTCCGAACGGCTTGGCAGGCATTGCCCCTGGCCGTGTGGCGACAGAGGACGATGCCATTCCCGCGGATTACGCGTTCCCCCGCCGGTCAGAGCCAGTGGCCCTTGGATTGGCCCTTGAGGGTGTCGATGCGATGGTGATACGCCTGGCACAGGTGCATAACGCCGCAATGCAGGGCTTGGTGACGCCCCTAATCGCGCTGGCGCGGAACACGGGGGTGTCTGCCTACGTCAATGATGGTGCCAACCGTTGGCCCGCGGTCCATCTCTGCGATGCAGTCCGCCTGTTCCGGCTGGCCTTGGAAGCACCCCGGCAAGGCGCCATCTTCCATGCCGTCGCCGAGCGTGGCGTGACACTGCGCGTCATCGCCGATGCCATCGGCAAAGCCACGGGCACGCCGACCAGGTCGCTGATCGGCGAAGAAGCGCAGAGGCACTTTGGGCCGCTTGCGCAGTTCGTGGTGCAAGACATGCCGGCCGCTTCCACTCGCACAAGACAAGAACTGCACTGGCAACCTGCCGGCCCCGATCTGATCCACGACCTGGGGCAGCTCGTCAGCCATTGAATGACGCCGGTCATCCAGGTATCCCAGTCTGAAGCAAGGACACAAACATCATGGAAAACACCATCCGCCGCATTCTGGTCATTGGCTATCATCCCGATAGTGTGGATTTCAGCGACCCGGGCACGCCCACAGGCCTGGACAAGGAAAAGGTGTGGGCCGGCGCTAAAGAAAGCCTGCAGCGCATCGCGGACTACGGCTGGGACGGCACCCAATGCATGGTCCCGGCAGAGAAGAGTGCGGCCGTGGCGGCCGTCGAGCGCGCCCTTTCGGGAGTGGCGTACGACTGCATCGTAATAGGTGGCGGGGTCCGGCTGTCATACAAACATGTACCGACCTTCGAAGCGATTGTCGATGCGATCCGCAGGCGCGCGCCCGCGACGCCGCTGGCGTTCAACGAGGGGCCCGCAACCAGC
>CAWUJR010000464.1:0-3564 GCA_963922375.1 uncultured Robbsia sp. | reverse complement strand
CTGGCTGCCGGCAATGCCGTCGTCCTCAAGCCGGCCGAAGTCACGCCGCTCGCGTCGCTCGCACTGGCACGCCTCTGTGAGGAAGCCGGCGTGCCGCCGGGGATACTGAGCGTGTTGCCGGGGAAAGGATCGATCGTTGGCGATGCACTGGTCCGACATCCGCTCGTCAAGAAAATCGCATTCACCGGCGGCACCGAGGTCGGGCGCGGTATCGCACGACTGGCTGCGGAGAAGTTGATGCCGGTGTCGCTTGAACTCGGCGGCAAATCGCCGACCATCGTCTTCGCCGATGCGGATCTGGATCATGCCGTCAACGGCGTGTTGTACGGCATTTTCAGTTCGTCCGGCGAGTCGTGTATCGCCGGATCCCGGCTCTTCGTGCAGCGTGCGATTTACGACGAATTCATGCGGCGTCTGGTCGCGGGTGCGAAGGCATTGCGCGTGGGCGATCCCGCCCGTGAAAACACGCAGATGGGACCGCTGATCACCGGCCAGCATCGCGATTCGATCGAACGTTACGTCGCGCTCGGGCTGGAAGAGGGCGGCGCATTGTTGTGTGGCGGCGAGCGCCCGATGGACGACGGACGCGAGAAGGGTTTTTTCTACGCACCGACCATTTTGTCCGGCCTGCATAATGACGCGCGGATATGCCAGGAAGAGATTTTCGGGCCGGTCCTGGTGGCCATGCCGTTTGATGATGAGGCGAGCCTGCTGAAGGACGCAAACCGCAGCGTGTTCGGTCTCGCGGCCGGCATCTGGACCGGGGACTACAAGCGCGCGTGGGCCCTCGCGCGGGCATTGGAGGCCGGTACCGTCTGGATCAACACCTATAAACAATTCTCGATTTCGACGCCGTTCGGCGGCTGGAAAGACAGCGGCATGGGGCGCGAGAAGGGTTACCACGGCATCCGTGAATACATGCTGCAAAAGAGCCTGTATTGGGGACTGAACGACGCCCCATTGCCTTGGGCAAATTGACGAGCACACCATGACCATTCTAGGCATTGAACAGATTACCTACGGCGTGACGGACCTGGAGACCTGCCGGCGGTTCTTCGCCGACTGGGGCTTGACGGAAGTCGGCGATGACAACGAGAGGGCGGCGGGTCGCGCACGCTTCGAAACGCTGAACGGCTGCACGGTGCTGGCAGTGGATGCCACAGATGCGACATTGCCGCCCGCGATTCAGAGCGGACCGACCTTGCGTGAAGTCACCTGGGGCGTGGCGACAGTTGCGGAACTCGATGCGCTGCGCGCGAAGATGCGAGCACTGGATCTGCCCGGCTTTGTCGATCGCGCCGATTCGGTCGGCTGCCTCGATCCCAACGGCATCGCCATTCGCGTCGAAGTCACGCGCAAGCGCACATTGGACATCCAGGGATCGCCGTCGAACGTCTGGGGACAAACGCTGCGGGTCGATGCGCCCAGCCCGGTCTACGATCGCGCTTTCCCGATCGAAGTCGGCCACGTCGTGTTCTTCTCCAACGTCGTACCGGAGCAGGAAGCGTTCTATCACGATGTGCTCGGCTTCGAGACATCGGATCGCTATCCGGGCCGCGGCGCTTTCATGCGCTGCTCGCCGCACGGCGGTCATCACGACCTGTTCATCCTGCAGGCGCCGGACAAGCGCGTCGGCCTGAATCATGTGGCGTTCACCGTGCGTGACATCCACGAAGTTTTCGGGGGCGGTCTGCATATCAGCCGCTGCGGATGGAAAACGGCGATCGGTCCGGGACGTCATCCGGTGTCGTCCGCATATTTCTGGTACTTCGAGAATCCTGCCGGTGCGTTGATCGAATACTACGCGGATGAAGATCAACTCACGCCGGCGTGGCAGCCGCGGGAATTCGAGCCGGGACCGTTGGTGTTCGCCGAATGGGCCGTAGATGGCGGCCTGGATGGCTTCACTCGCCGCCAAAAAGACGCGAAAGCGCCTGAGGGCAAATTCATGACCGATCGAAAGAACGACTGACCGCGAAGGTAAAAGTGATGCAGCCTATCGATAACGCCAGACCCCTCCGTCCCGTCGCTGCGGGTGCATCGCCGAAACCGGCGCCATCCGCAGTCGCTTCCAGGGATGCGGTCGATGGCCACCAAACAACCACACGTGCAGGCGTCATTGCCCGTATTGAGCGGATGCCGGGCAATGCGATGCAACTCCGTGCGCGGATGTTGATCGGCGCCGCGACATTCTTCGATGGCTTCGATGTCATCACGATTGCGACCACACTGCCTTTGCTGATTCACAAATGGGGCTTGCATCCGTCGCAAATCGCCTTCCTGATTGCATGCGGCAGTATTGGGCAGTTGCTCGGTGCGTTTTTGTTTCCGGCGCTCTCCGAGCGTTATGGACGGGTGCGGGCGATTGCGTGGAGTTCCGGCATCATCGGCGTCACCAGCGTGGCGTGCGGTTTTGCGCCAAGTTTCGCGCTCTTCGTGGCCTTCCGGATCTTGCAGGGGATTGGCTTGGGTGGAGAACTGCCCGTCGCCGCCACGTACATCAACGAAATCACCAAAGCGCACGGTCGCGGCCGCTTCGTGCTGCTGTACGAGATCGTGTTTCCGATCGGGTTGCTGGGTTCGAATGCATTGGGCGCTTATCTGGTGCCGCGGTTCGGTTGGGAAGTGATGTACTGGATCGGCGGTGCGCCGTTGCTGCTGTGTTTCGTTTTGCGTTGGCTGGTGCCGGAGTCGCCGCGTTGGCTCGCAGACCGGCAGCGGTTCGGCGATGCGGAACAGGCATTGCAGCGTTTCGAATCGACGGTGAAAGGGGAGATGCCCCCGCTTGCGCTGGCGGCGGTGTTCGATGCGGTTTCGCAGCATCCGGTGCGGCGTAGGCGGGATGTGGTATCGCGGGCTTATTTGAAACGGACGATTGCTGTCGCGTTGCTATGGGGCACCTGCGGTGTCATTCAGTACGGACTGGTGACCTGGTTGCCGGTGATTTACCAGAAAACATATCACGCGCCATTGCAGTTGGCGTTGAATCTGGCGATCGGTGCATCGCTGCTGAGTGTGGTGGGATCGTTGATCTGCGCGATGCTGGTCGACCGCGTGGGTCGTAAGCCGATCATCGTCGTGTCGTTTGCACTATGTACCGTATCGCTATTGCTCGCCGGTGCGCTACATGCCCAATCGCTGATCGTGGTCGCGATCCTGTGTTCGCTTTGCATGGGATTCACCGGCACCGGCTTCATCACCGCCTATGTATATACGCCGGAACTGTATCCGACCAGCATCCGGGCGTTCGGCTGCGGCCTGGGAAGTGCCTGGCTGAAGGTGGCGTCGCTGTTCGCACCGGGGCTGGTGGCCAAGGCGATGGGAGCCGGGCATCTGGAACTGGCGTTCTATGCATTGGCGGCTTTTCCGTTCGTCGCGGCGCTGGCAGTGCATTACTTCAGCATCGAGACGAAGGAGACGGTGCTGGAAGCGCTCGAAGTGTGAGCATCCGGGCGTTACAACGAACGCGACAGCGTGTCCGCCGCGGCTTTGACGGCCGCTTCGATAGGCGCGCGTGCGCCGGGCCGGGTATCCGGACCGAGGCTCGGGCCCGCAACGCTCAAC
>CAWUJR010000463.1:0-3566 GCA_963922375.1 uncultured Robbsia sp. | reverse complement strand
CGTCAGGGTCAGGCGGTGGCACGGGCGCTCCTAGGTCGCCCGGACCCGTTTCGCGAATCGCCGTTCTTCTGGTCCATTCAGTATGACTTCGGCATCGGTTACATCGGGCATGCGAGCCACTGGGATCGAACCGAAACGCAAGGCGACCTCGACAAGCAGGATTGGTCCATGACGTACTACGACCACGATCAGCCGCGCGCGATGGCCATCGTCAGCCGTAACCTGGATGGTCTCGAAATGGAAGTCGAACTCGAGCGCAGGATGCAAACGCAACAGGGCATGTGAACGCGGCATCGATGCGGCAACGCCAGCGGGCCCGCATCGACTCGCACCGGTTGATATCAATCGATATCGACTGGCATCGACTGACACCGATTGGCATCACGCCGCATCATCCGATACGCATCAGCGCGTGCGCCGCGGATCGCTCAAAGCAAGTCGAGCGGCATTTTGCGTGTCGGCGGCGGATAGGCGGCGTCGAGAATGTCGAGATCGTCCTCATCCAGCGTCAGCGTCAACGCGACCGCATTCGTGCGCATGTGGGCGACATCGCCCGCTTCGGGAATCGCGATCACCCGTCCACTTCGCATGGCCCAGGCAAGCGCAACGGCCGCAGGTGTCGCCGCATGGCGCCCGGCGACTTCGGCAAGCGCTGCGTCGTGCAACAGGTCGCTCCCGGACCCAAGCGGCGAATACGCCATCAGCGGAACATCATGCGCTTCACACCACGGCATCAAATCGTATTCAATGCCGCGACTGGCGACGTTATAAAGCACCTGATTCATCGCGCATCGGTCTCCGCCCGCAACACGGTAAAGATCCTCCATATCGTCGACATCGAAATTCGATACGCCCCAGGCGCCGATCTTTCCGGCGGCCTTGAGCGCTTCGAACGTGTCGACCGCTTCAGCGAGATCGGCATTGGCACGCCAATGCAGCAAATAGAGATCAAGCCGGTCGACACCGAGGCGCGCGAGACTTGCGTCACATGCCGCGTGCATCGCTTGGCGACTGGCGTGATGCGGATAGACCTTCGACACCAAAAACAGCGCGTCTCGGCGACCGGCGATCGCGCGCGATATCAACTTCTCCGAACGGCCGTCACCGTACATCTCGGCCGTGTCCACCAGTCGAAGGCCCAGATCGAATCCCACGCGCAACGCCGCTTCCTCATCAGCCGCCGGACGACGCCCCTGACCAAAGTGCCAACTCCCCTGGCCAAGCGCCGGCAAGATACGATGCGCGGCGGGGTCCGGCCGAGCGATCGTCGTACCGCTCCCTCCAGACGGCATGTCGCTCGCGTCAGATTGGGGGGGCGTTTTATCCCACCATGGCACGTTCTTCATCGCGGGTTCTCCTGGCTAGTCCACTGCCGACAGTAACGATAGCTGGAGGGGTTCGGCCAGCAGCGGCGCGAGCTCCGCGCCCAGCCCCATGAAGTGCGGTGTCTGATTATGACGCTCGATGGCCTCCCGGCTTTCCCATCGCTCAATGACCCACACTCGGTCAGGATGGTCGTTATCGCGATAGGCTGTGTAAAATTGACAGCCACTTTCCGCGCGGCTCGGTCCGACGCAACGTTGCAGTGCATCGGCGATCGCGTCACCGGTATCTGGCTTTCCCTGCAACGCCACGACGACGCAAACTTCCAACGACATATTAGAACCCCTCCTGTAGTCAAGCGGATGAACAGGCGCCATCGCCAACCGAAACGCGCCCATTGATTCTGATCGGTAGCGCCGAAATCGACAGGCCTACTTTCCGATCGATGCTTCCGAACTAGCATACCGCGACGCGCGACATCATGTGGGATCGGTGCGCGCCCATGCATGCTCGATGCTTGTCACGCCAAGCATCCGTGAATCACGTCGTCAGAGCCCGGCGCGCGCGCGGCAAACAATCATACTTGCCGATGGTCGGCGCGCACCAGGTCATTTTGACGTTGGCATGACATTTGCATTGAAGGGTTTACCACACACAGGAGATCTTCAAATGTCCCACACCCATCGTCGCGCTCTTGCTTCTCTGATTGTTGCCGCTACGGTTGCCGTAGGTCCTGTCACCGCCGCATTCGCGCAGTCCGATGCATCGGACGCCACGCCGATCACCTCGTCGGACGTGAAAGCGCAACATAAGGCCGCGAGCAAGGCACGTCGCGCCCATAAGAATGCGGAATTGAAGAAACTCGAGAAGAATGGCTATAACCCGGCCACCAACGATCCGAAGTATCCGGACAAGCTGCAAAACGCCGAGAAGAAGGCAGACGGTCAATAAGTGCGATAAATGCTATAGCGAGCACCCGTCGCGGGTGCCGCGATAACGGCGGCGGCTTCATTTGAACGCAGCGGCAACGCATCTAGGAAATGCATTCGGGGCACGTTCGGGACGTGCCCCGTTTTTTTCTGCGGCACGGGTACACTCGTTGCTAACGCAACTATAAATCTCTCACTCGGAGCGTGTCGATGAAATCGATCTTCAAACATTTGGCCATTGCGTTGACGGTCGCCCTCGCCTGCGCCGGATGCTCACGAAATAGCGGCAATGGCGCTGGCGGTGCGACGAGCAATGGCAACGGCGGCATTGGCGGCGCTGCCTCCTCGAGCGCGGCGCCAAGCGGCTCATAACCTCGCTGATGTTCGAGTCGAGGTAAGTCAGCAACGAGGACAGTCCAGATCGACCGCCGATCTCGACCGCCAGGCGAACTCAGGAGCCCGCAGGTGAAGAATGAAACGGGGCATGGGTACCGGAGACCGCACGGGCCAATTCGACATTCGGCACTGGCGCGAGCAGTTTGCCCGCCGCCCGCCACGCATCCAGGCCGCCCCGAAGCACGTGCACTGAGTCGAAACCCTCCCGTCTCAGCCGCTGCGCGTACCGTGCTGCGGACACCTCATTCGGACATCCGCAATACACGACCATCGGTTGATGACGATCCAGCGTCGCCAGCTCGCGGAGCGCGCCATTCAACTCGACGACTTCCGCACCCGGCAACATGAACGGCTCGAGGAAACGCGTCTCGTGCGAGCGCACATCGAACAGCAGCGGTGCCGGCTGTGCGCTCATCAACTCGTAGAGCGCCTCGACATCGATACGGGCGGTTTCCAGCAAGCGCAATAAGCTCCGCCGGCGCCACCAGCGATAGCCGACGTAGACCGCCAGTGCCAGCAGCACCAGCATGGCCGCGCGCCCCCCGGTGCGCTCGACAATCGCCAGCACCAAATTGATATGGTGCGAGAAGATCGTGCCGACAGCCAGCCCGGTGGCCCCCCACAGACAGGCACCCAACAGGTCGTAACCGAGGAAAACGAAAGCGCGAACCCGCATGGCACCGGCCAGCGGCACTGCGATCATCGACAGGCCCGGTACGAACTTCGCCACCGCAAGCACCTTGATGCCGAAGCGGCCGAACACACCTTCGGTCTGTCGCACGCAGGTATCGCGCGATAGCGACAACCAACACAGCGCCCGCAGCGTGCGATTGCCGAATCGGCGTCCGAGTAAAAACCAAACTGTGTCGCCGATCACCGTCGCCAGCATCGACGCGAGCAAACACAGCGCCAGCGTCG
>CAWUJR010000462.1:0-3569 GCA_963922375.1 uncultured Robbsia sp. | reverse complement strand
GCCCACGCGGCCAAGGTCATGCGCGCACCACTGCGGCGCTGACGCCCGAATACCCGCTCGATACGGACCATGGATGGCGGCGTGGCGGGGGCCGCTTCGCAGACAGAATCAGACATTGCTCAAACTCCCGGATACGCCCTGATCGTGGCGATCGAAAACATCGAAAAAATGGCCCTCCAGACAGGCTGGACGGTGGATTGAGTGCCATCGTACCGCATGACGTCATCACGCGGGTAGCACGCCGCGAGCGGTGGCGCACAGATTCTGACGTTTTGGTAAGATGGTCCGTCACGGATGCGTGACGACCGCCTCCTCAACGCATAAAACGAGCCCGCGGCGCCTATGCCCCACAGCCATCTGATCGCTTGCAAATACTGCGACAAACTCCATGAGAAAGTGGCGTTGCCGCGGCGCGCGCTCGCACGGTGTACACGCTGCAATGCGATCTTGTACCAGTACACGGACGGTCGGGTCGATAAACTGCTGGCGGTCACGCTCACCGCGCTGATCACCTATCTGATCGCAAACTTCTTTCCGATCGTTGAGCTCGAGACACAGGGCATCACCACGCAGACCACATTGCTGGGTGCGATCGACCGATTATGGATCGATGGTCGCTGGTTGATCGCGTTATTGGTTCTCTGTTCGGCACTGATATTCCCGCTCTGTGAAACACTGGGGCTGCTGTATTTGCTGATTCCGTTGCAATTTCGTCGGCGACCGCGCCATTTCGATGCCGTGCTGCGAGCGCTGCTCGCGATCCGCCCGTGGGGCATGATCGAGGTGTTCATGCTCGGCACGCTGGTCACGCTGATGAAACTCTCGAGCGCGGCCCGGTTGATCCCGGAGCCGGCACTGTTTGCATTCGGCTGTCTGACCCTATTGGCCGCGCTGACGCTGTCGTTCGATCCGCACACGCTCTGGGACGTCGCCGACGCCCGCTGCGGACGGTGGCGTCGGGCACGTGAACGCCGCAGATTGAGCGCGTTGCGCGCGGCAAACCATGGCATCGCCCGATCTATGGCAGGTCCCACAGGACCGACTAGACGATGAGGCCCGCAACAATGACGCCCGCAACGAATTGACGATGACGCCTGCAGACAATCCCGGCCCGTACCGCCGCGCGCGCAGCAAGAAACGCATTACCGCACGCGACTGCGGTTTGGTCGCTTGTCCGGATTGCGGCATGGTGTCCGCACGTGTCAAGACGATCGACGACCAATATTGCACGCGTTGCGGCATGACCTTGCATTCGCGCAAACCCGACAGCTTTGCCCGGGTCTGGGCACTGTTGATCGCGGCGATGCTGCTCTACATCCCTGCCAATTTACTCCCGGTGATGCACACGGCCACCCTGCTGGGCGCGGAAGACGACACGATCATGAGCGGCGTCGTCTTCTTCTGGACCAGTGGCTCGTATGGCCTCGCGGTCATCGTCTTCGTCGCCAGCATCCTGGTACCGATGTTGAAATTGGTCATTTTGTCGCTGCTGAATTTCACCGCGCAGCGGCGATCGACCTGGCGACCGGAACAGCGCACCCGCCTTTATCGCCTGGTCGAAGCGATCGGTCGCTGGTCGATGCTGGACATCTTTGTCATTACCTTGACGGTGGCACTGGTACGGTTTCAGTCGCTCGCCGTCATTACCGCCGGCCCCGGTGCGGTAGCCTTCGGCAGCGTCGTCGTCCTGACCATGCTCGCTTCATTACAGTTCGATTCCCGGCTGATCTGGGACCCCATCGACGATTCAGGATCGCCTCACAAATGAGCTCATCGCAGGATAAATCTCCGCCGGACGACGGCAAATACGATCAGTCAGATGCCGCAGCGCGGCAGGCGGCCAGCGGCAGCGGTAAAGACAGCAACGGCGGTAACGGCGGCGGAGGCGACTGGCAGGAACCGGTGATCGCGCCGCGCGGGCGCTGGTTGCCTTCGCTGGTGTGGCTGATCCCGTTGTTGGCAGCGTTGATCGGCGTGTCGCTGGTCGTACGCGAGGTCGTCCAACAAGGACCGGAGATCACGATCAGCTTCAAATCCGCCGAGGGCATCGAGTCCGGCAAGACAAAGGTGAAATACAAAGACGTGGACATCGGCGAAGTGAAATCCGTGCGGCTGTCGGATGATCTGTCGCGCGCGATCGTCACCGTCGACCTGACGAAGGAAGCGTCGAATTTTGCGGTCAAGGACACGCGCTTCTGGATCGTCAAGCCGCGTGTGGCGGCCAGTGGCATCTCCGGCTTGAATACGCTGCTCTCGGGCTCGTATATCGGCGTCGATGCGGGCCGCTCGCCGGACACGGCGAAGGAATTCGTGGGTCTGGAGACCCCGCCAGCCGTGACGCGCGATCAGAAAGGCCATCAATTCATTCTGCATGCGGCCAGTTTGGGCTCGCTGGATATCGGTTCGCCGGTGTTCTATCGGCGCTTGCAAGTGGGCCAAGTGGTCGCATTCTCGCTGGATCCGGACGGCACCGGCATCACGTTGCGCGCGTTCGTGAATGCGCCGTACGACAAGTACGTCACGAACAACACGCGTTTCTGGCACGCCAGCGGCGTCGATCTGCGTCTGGATTCGAGTGGCTTCAAATTGAACACGCAATCTGTCGCGGCAGTGCTGATCGGTGGCATTGCGTTCCAGGCGCCCGAAGGCGAAACGGGCGGCGCACCGTCGCCGGACAATGCGACCTTCCGCCTGGCATCCGATGAAAGCGAGGCGATGCGTCAACCTGACAGCGATCCGCTTGCGGTCGAGCTGAACTTCAACCAATCGCTGCGCGGTTTGTCGGTGGGCGCATCGGTCGACTTCCGCGGTATCGAGGTCGGCGAAGTCAAGAAGATCGGCGTCGACTTCGATCCGAAGTCGGAAAACATCAATATGCCGGTGACGATCGACCTGTATCCGGAACGACTGGGCAAGACATTCGCTGAGGTGCTGCGTCGGGACAAGGAAGCGCGTAACCACCAGTTGTTCGTGACGATGATCAAACGCGGCCTGCGCGCGCAACTGCGCACCGGCAATCTGCTGACCGGTCAGATGTATGTGGCGCTCGACTTCTTCCCGAACGCCCCGCCCGTCAAGGTCAATTACGAAGCGCAACCGACCGAACTGCCGACGTTGCCGAACACGCTCGACCAATTGCAGACGCAGGTATCGGACATCGCGAAGAAGCTCGACAAGGTGCCGTTCGACAAGATCGGGCAGAACCTGAACGGCACGCTTGCGAGTGCGAATACGCTGTTCAAGCAGTTGAATTCGCAGGTCGCGCCGCAGGCCACCGCGACCTTGCAGGAGGCGACGAAGACCTTCAAGAGCGCGCAGCAAACGCTGTCGCAGGACTCGCCGTTGCAGACCGATGTACAGCAAGCGATGCGTCAACTGACGCAAACCGCGCAGTCATTGTCACTGCTTGCCGACTATTTGGAGCGCCACCCCGAGGCATTGATTCGCGGCAAGAGCGCAGGAGAAAAGCCATGATGTCATCCCGTAATCACCGGCTTGTCCGCGATGCGGTTCGTACCACCAGTCCGCGCAGCGTGCGCACGATGGCCGCACTCGGCGCAGCGGCAGCG
>CAWUJR010000461.1:0-3581 GCA_963922375.1 uncultured Robbsia sp. | reverse complement strand
GGCGCTCAAGCACCCGCGATAAAGCGGACTCAGTCGAGCAATTCGAAGCGCACGGGTTGCGCGCCCTCCCACAGCGTGCGCACGCCGACTTCGCGCAAGCGCTCCTTGCCTTCGACGATCGTCAGGAAGTGGTTGCCGGCCAATTGCCCCAGCTTGCTGGCGAATGAACATGCGCCATACGCCATGATGATTTCGGTTTCGCTATAGCCGCCCGGATAAAAAAGAATGTCGCCCACCGACGGATGGCTCGTGTGATTTTCGAAGCTCACCGGCGTGCCATCGTTTTCGAGCGTGAAGTCGCCCAGCGGTACCCAGCAGCCTTCACCGCTCCAGCGTACGTGAATCAACTTTTGCTCATACGGCAGCAACTTCAGGAAAGCGGCAACCGTCTTCGGTGCATCCGGATGCGTCTCGGCAACGAAGGTGTTCGCGCCGGAGGTGATCTTGATTCGTGTCATATCGCTTCTTATCTTAAAAAAATGGGAATGGCGTTAGTGTATCGGACCGCTCTGCGCCGTCTTCAATAAACCCGCGATGATCGACGCTCCCGTTTCGGACTTCAACTCGTCATACCAGGCCTGCGTTTCTGCCGGCACCGGCCGCGGGCGAACCGAGGCGTGCACGACCGCGTTCCCCGTCGAAACGTCTGGAGGCAACGCCGTAGACGAGGCGTCTTTGACGGCAAGGGCATCCGTCGCCACGTCGCCATGAATGACCGCTGCGCGATGACGTGCGCGTTGAACGATCGACGCGACGCGATCCCGCCGTGCCGCATCGTAAGCGCGCAATGCGTCTGCAGGTGCATCGGCATGCGACGCCAGGCATTCGGCCAGCACCCACGCATCCTCGATCGCCTGACAGCCGCCCTGCCCCAGATCCGGGCTCATCGCATGCGCTGCATCGCCAATCAACGCCACACGGCCATCGATCAGTGAATCGAGGGGATCGGTATCGTGGATTTCCACACGCGCGACGATCGAGGGATCGAGACGCTCGATCAGCCGCTGTACCGGTGCAGGCCAGCCGGCAAAATGCTCGGATAACACTTGCCGATAGCGGGCCGGATCGTTCGGACCGCCCAGCGGCAACGGCACGTCGAAAAAGAAATAGAACTGGCCATCGCCCATCGGCATCAACGACACGCGTTTGCATTCGCCGACGTATTGCGCCCATTCGTGCTCGTCGGCCAGATCCGACGCGACCGGGATCCGGCCATTCCAATTCACGTAGCCCCGGTAGTGACGCGGCACGGCCCGCCCGACCACCGCATCGCGCAATGTCGAACGACTGCCATCGGCGACCACCAGCAGATCGCCATGCCATTGTTCGCCGTTCGAGCAGGTGACGGTGACGCCTGACGCATCTTGTTCGAACGCGGTACAGGCGACGCCCAGATGCACGGCGTCATGCCCTGCAGCATCCAGCAAAATCCGCTGCAACGTGGTGCGGGCGATCGGGCGCGCGACCTCATCGACCGTTCGGTATAACGGCCGCAGATCGAACGACGTCAACAACGCGCCGTCGCGATCACGGTAGCTCATGCTGTCCATTTGCCCGGCCACTGCGTCGATTTCCGCACCCAGCCCGAGCGCGCGCAGCACCTTCACGCCATTCGGCCAAATCGATATTGCCGCGCCGATAGGCCGCAATTGCTGGGTACGTTCGAGCAACCGGACCCGATGGCCCTGACGTTGCAGCGCAATCGCCGTCGTCAGACCGCCCATGCCGGCACCTGCCACGATGACATCGAGCGTCACGCGCCATCTCCGTTTAGTAAGTACATTGCTGTCATCCTCTCTTTTCGCTCGCTGCCGCTTTCGCTCCCCCGTTGCTTCAGTCGCGTCGGTCGCTTCAGCTGCCTCGATAGGTGCTGTAACTCCATGGCGAGACCAAAAGCGGCACATGGTAAGACGCCTGGGTATCGGCCAACCCGAACCGCAGTACCACCCGATCGACAAACCGCGGCATGGGTTGTGCCACGCCCGCTTGTTCGAAATAGTCACCCGCGGCAAATAACAACTCGTATTCGCCGCTTTGCATCGCATCGCCCTCGATCAGCGGCGCACTGCACCGGCCATCGGCATTCGTCTGCGTTTCACACACTAGCGTTTTTCTCTCGGCATCGATCCGAAACAGCCACAGCCGCATGTCGGCACACGGGACGCCACGTGCGGTGTCCAACACATGCGTCGTCAATTTACCCATCTCTCCTCCCTGTACACCTGTTCCACCAGCCGCTGACACCGCCCAACCTCGGCGCGTCGAACGAAACGGATGGTAATCGCGTCAAAAATCACCACTATATCGTTTGCCTGAGGAGGACTATGGGTAATCCGCGTGTTGCCAGCGCATTTTTGAGCCTTCACTCTGGAGCCTGTCCGGAAGCGTCCGTCTCGGCAAGTAAACGGCTGATTCAAGGCTGTTTCTGCTCAAGCAAGGTCCGCGTGGCATCGCTGATCAGGCTGCGCAGCCAGCGCACTTCTTCCGAATGATGCACGCGCTCATGCCAGAGCTGGTAGTAAGGCATCGGTGGAAAATCCAGCGGCGCAGGCAGCACGACCAACGGCAGCAACTTCGCGTAATGATCGGCGAACAATCGGGTCGTGGTGAAGATCAGATCGGATTTCACCAGCGCGTAAGGCACCAAGTTGAAATACGGCAGGCTGATGGCGATGTTACGAGTCAGCTTGGCTTGGGCGAGAAAGGTATCGATGGCGCCACGCTGACCGACCGAGTAAGGGTTCGGAACCAGATGCGGTGCTTTCAGATACTGATCGAGCGTCAACGCGCCCCGTTTCGCGAACGGATGCGTCTCGCTCATCAGACAGACAATTTCATCGGTCAGCAAATTGGACAGATGCAATTGCTCGGGTGGCTCGGGCCAGTTGCCGATGACCACGTCGAGCTGCCCGCTTTCAAGCGCCGCCGGATAGTCGAACGACGGGCCGAGCGAATGAAACTCGAGCATCGCATTCGGTGCGGCACGCCGGAAGCGTTCGACGATCATCGGCACGAACAGCACGTTCAGATAGTCGGGACTGGCGACGCGATAGCACCGGGTCGAGGTGGCCGGATCGAAGTTCGGCTGGTGGAAGCAGATCCGGTCGATTTCGTGCAGCGCGTTTCGGACCGGCTCCAGTAGCCAGAGACCGTGGTCAGTGGGTACCATGCCGGCCTTGCTGCGAACCAGCAACGGATCGCCGGTCACATCGCGCAGCCGTCGCAGCGCCGCGCTGATCGCCGGCTGCGATTGGTTCAGTTTGACGGCGGTGCGGGTCACGCTCCGCTCGATGAGAAGCGTATGCAGGACTCGCAGCAGATACGTGTCGATGGCCTCTCGTTGCTGGCTCATTGCGAGATTCCTTGTATATGGAATTGCGGATGGATTTTTTTAGAGATATACAGTCTTTAATATGAACAGAATAGATCGTCAAGCGCAGGGGTCACCCGCGACAAGGTGCAGGCAGGCTGCCGCGCCCGGAACGCCCTCCGCCCGATCGCAATCAAGGATGTTGACGACGTGAGCCAGACCTTCCAGTCGCACCAGACGGCTGCCGCCTCCGCTGAGCCTGCCGACGCGT
>CAWUJR010000460.1:0-3587 GCA_963922375.1 uncultured Robbsia sp. | reverse complement strand
GCAACGCCCGATACAGCGATAACGGTGCATCCCGGAACGGTTTGACGATGCGCTGTCCCACCTGGACCTGCATTAATTCGCCCGCTTCGATTTCTTCCTTCGCGCGGCGCACCGCCGCCAGATAATCGTCTTTTGCGAATTCCCGATAGCTTTCGGTGCGTACGGAGGAAGAGGTCACCGGCGCCTGCACCGGTCGCTGCAGCCGGTCACGCAATTCCCGCAAACGTCGATGGCCGCGCTGATAGGCCTCAGGCAACGTCGGATCTGCGTGGACGATCAGATAGAGTTTGCCGGCCAGATTGTCGATGACCGCCACTTCATCGGTCAATAGCAACTGAATGTCCGGCATGTCGAGCGGGTCGGACGCAGGCGTCGAATGCTGCAGCTTGCGTTCGATGTACCGAACTGCGTCATAGCCGAAATAGCCGGCCAAGCCGCCCGAGAATCGGGGCAGGCCGGGGCGCTCGGCCACCTTGAAGCGTGCTTGGAACTCGGCGATGAAATCGAGCGGATTACGATCGGAGGTTTCGACGACTTCGCCGTCTTGGACCACCTGCACCTGCGCGCCGGCAGTGCGAATCAACGTCCGTGCCGGTAAGCCGATGAACGAGTAGCGGCCGAAACGCTCGCCCCCGACCACCGACTCAAGCAGAAACGAGTTGGCACCGTGGCGCTCGACTTGCGCGAGTTTCAGGTACAGCGATAGCGGCGTTTCGAGATCAGCCAGTGCTTCCGCAATCAGCGGAATACGATTGAAGCCGGCATCGGCCAATGCTTGGAATTCGAGTTCGGTCATGATTTTCTCTTGCAGCCCGCCACGCTGGCGCTCGGCTCAGCGTGATGGAGACGGGTGGAATTGCCATTCCCTTTACGCCACCAGGGAACCCATTCTGTCATGTCGGCATCGATTCGGGTTCACGCATCGGTCGACAGACCGATGGCGCGACTGCATCGACGTGCCGGACGCGGCTATCCGGCGAAACGACAGAGAGAGGTTCCGGTGCACGTGGCACTATCGCACTGAACCGTCGACGCAGTCAGTGCGGTAGCGCTGCAACGCGATCGCAACGTGTGGCTATAAGGGGAAAACAAAAAACGGGTGCAGAAGCAGTTGCAACAGCAATTGCCTAAGCGGCCTCGGGTTAGATCACCAAGACCAGCGACGCCAGGGCCAGGCCCCCCGGTCAATGCCGCCATGACTCCGTTTTTTGTTGAGAAACATGAGATAGAGAGGTTGCGTTTTTATTCGGTACCGTTTCCGGCGCGCGCAGGTTCTAATAAGTGGGCTGCGTCCAGCAGCGTAGCCACTATAGCATCGGTTCCCAGGGTTTGCACAGGCTTGCCGTGGTTGTAGCCGTAGGGTACGGTCAGGCTCGCGATCCCGGCAGCACGCGCGGCGATGACATCGTTTTCGGAGTCGCCGATCGCCACGGTCTGCGCGGGCTTCACGCCCAGTGCCTGGCAAGCGGCCAACATCGGCAGCGGATCGGGTTTCTTGCGGGATACGCTATCGCCGCCGTAGACGGCCAGGAAGTAAGGCGAGAGGCCATGCCGCTCCAACAGCGCGCGGGCGAAGCGTTCCGGCTTGTTCGTCACGCAGGCGAGTTTCAGACCCAGGTCGTAGAGGGCGATCACGCCTTCCACCACGCCCGGATATAACATCGCGTGATGGCCGTTAATCTTCGCGTACTCGTGCTGGTAGTCGTCGCAGGCCCGGCTGAACGCGGCTTCCGCGCGCTCGGCCGGCAAACGGCTGTGCAACACATCGCGGATCAGTCGCTCCGACCCTTTGCCAATATAGCGGACGACCTCGTCGCGATCGATCGGTGGCAGGGTCAGCGCGCTTAACACGCCGTTGAGGGCAGCCGTAAAATCGTCCGCCGTATCCAGCATCGTGCCATCCAGATCGATGATAGCGGCCCGAATGGCGCTTACGTCGAATGGCAAAGGGGGCGTGGTCGATGTCGAGGATCGTGTCACTGACCCGGCACCGTCGCCACCGGAAGGCGGGCGCGCAGGAGAATTAGGGATTGGCACTGGCGGCAGCCTCCCGGCTCTCGGTGGTCAGCGCCGAGCGCATTTCCTCGATCACGGCGGCGTAGTCCGAATGACCGAAGATCGCCGATCCCGCCACGAAGGTGTCCGCGCCGGCCGCAGCGATCGTGCCGATGTTCTCGACTTTCACGCCGCCGTCGACTTCGAGGCGAATCTTGCGATCGGTGCGCGCGGTGTACGCATCGATACGTGCCCGCGCCTCACGGATTTTGTTCAGCGACTCGGGAATGAACGATTGACCGCCGAACCCCGGATTCACCGACATGATCAGCACCAGATCGATCCGATCCATCACATGGTCCAGGAATGACAGCGACGTTGCCGGATTGAAAACGAGTCCTGCGGTGCACCCATGGTCGCGGATCAACGACAGCGTCCGATCAATATGTTCGGACGCTTCCGGATGAAAGCTGATGTTGTTGGCCCCGGCTTTCGCGAACGCCGGCACCAGGGCATCCACGGGTTTCACCATCAAGTGCACGTCGATGGGGGCCTTTGTGTGCGGACGCAGCGCTTCACAGATCATCGGTCCCATCGTGAGATTGGGCACGTAATGATTGTCCATGACATCGAAGTGGACCCAGTCGGCGCCGGCGGCCACGACATTGCGCACCTCCTCGCCGAGGCGGGCGAAATCCGCTGACAGGATGCTGGGGGCAATGATGAAGTTCTTCATGAGCGTCGTCCGTTGCGTGGCAACAAAAATTCATTTTACCGGTATTTCGATCGGCTTTCGCGCAGGTCCGGCTTGCGGCGCGCGGACGCTTCAAGCAGAATTCATCAGCATCGACCACTGCTCGACCCCTATTGCCCCGGATGACCGCATTGCATGCCGCGTTGGCGTGCGTTTTTCATCGCATGCCCGCCCAAATTACGAGATATCAACACGAATGAGCCAGTACCAAATGACGGTCACCGTCTCGCCGCGATTTTTGCCGGAACAGTCGGACCCCGACAATCAGAAATTTGCGTTTGCTTACACGATCACGATTCGCAACACCGGGTCTGTCAGTTCGCAACTGATCGCGCGGCACTGGGTCATTACCGACAGTGATGGGGACGTGCAGGAAGTCAAAGGGTTGGGCGTGGTAGGAAATCAACCGTTGCTGGGCCCGGGCGAGCACTTCGAATACACCAGTTGGGCGATGATTCCAACGCCGGTGGGTACGATGCGCGGTGAATTTTTCTGTGTCGCCGAAGATGGCGAGCGCTTTGAAGCGCCGGTGGCGCTGTTTTCGCTGACGATGCCGCGTACCTTGCATTGAAGGCAGGCATGGTTATTTCGAAGTTTTGGTGGCCGCTCGCGCTGGCGGCATTGCTGGCAGCTTGTGCAGGTCCCGAATCCGAACGCGCATCTCGGTCGGCATCGGCAGGGTATGGCGGCTTGTCCGCGATGACTGGAACGCCGAGCGTTGCGCAAATCGTCGCGACGCAACGGCTGACGCCAGTGACGTGGTCCGACGTGCTGGGGTGGGGTGACGACGACTTGCTGGGCGCGACCTCCGCGCTGCACCAGACCTGCGCGCGGCTGG
>CAWUJR010000459.1:0-3597 GCA_963922375.1 uncultured Robbsia sp. | reverse complement strand
CCAGCGGCAACGGCCGCGTCATGCCGTCGATCCATGCGTCCAGCAGCGCTCGCCAGTAGACGCCCGCCTCCTCGATCGGTAGCGGCGGCAACGTGACCGTGCCCGCTTTGCTGACGATGACGGACGTCAGCGACGCGCCCGCACGATGACCCGCCAGATGGGCGATCCAGAACGGGATCACCTTATCGCGACGGTAAACGCCCTTTTTGACGAGACTGCCCGTGTCAAGCAACACGCGCGCCCGTTCGCCTGCTGCGTTGCAACGCAGACCGCCCAGCCAATCCGAAACGCTGAGTGAAGACGACGTGGCAACGGAAGGAAGCGCAGACGGTGCGAATGTGTTCGGATGCGCGTCGCGAATCGCGATATCGGGCAATGTGTGCGGCCACTGTGCCAGTGCATCCTGATACTCGATGAATAGCTTGTCCATCGGCTCCGCCAGACGTTCGCGCACCGCGCTGGCGAAATGCGCCGCCGGCAGGTCGCCGCGACGCGCGATCCGATCGAGCTGCGCGGCCAATGCCAGCTCGCGCGGTCGGCCTGCTTCCACAGCAGCCAGCTGTGCGCGAATCAGTTCATCCTGCAAACGCCAGTTGTCGAGCGCATCCAGCGCAAACGGTTCCTGATCCTCGCTCACCGGATCCACGGTCTCAAAGTGCACCTTGAGCCGCTGCCGCAAAAATGCTCGCACCGGATCACGCAGAAAATCCGCCAACTGCCGCAGCGTCAGTTCGCCATCCCAAGTGAAAGGTGGCAGTGCTGACGGCACTGCTGCAGAGGTCACGGCGGCGGTCGCCGCCTGAGTGGCTGCCGGGCTGGAGGCAGCGCTTCGGACATCGCCGTCCGACATCAAGCCCGCGCGCCATTCCCGCGCGAAGCTGAACAGGCGCGGATCGCCTGCATCGCTGAAATAATCGCGATTGAACGGTTGCAGACGATGCGTGAGCGTCAGCGCGGCAAGGACCGCCTCGCTACGAGCACCCTCGGGCGTGTCGTCATCGTCCAACCGCCAGCCAGTGGCGATATGGTCACGCAGTTGCGCCACCAATACTGAAGGCGGCCGTTCGGTATTGTCATGAATACTGCTGCCGATCCAACTGATATGCAGATGCTCGCGTGCTGACAGCAAAGCCTCCAAAAACAAGTATCTATCGTCTTCGCGGCGCGAGCGGTCGCCGGGCCGATAGTCGCGTCCCATCAGATCGAAATCCATCGGCACACGGGTGCGGGGGTAATCGCCATCGTTCATGCCTAGCAGGCACAGACGCCGAAACGGGATCGCCCGCATCGGCATCAGCGTCGCGAACGTGACCGCGCCGGCAAAAAACGGCTGACTGAGTCCCGGCTGATCGAGCTGCTGCAGCCAATGCTCCCGGACGACGGACAGCGGCAGCGGCTCGTCCAAGCCGCCTTCGGCACAGGCATTGACCCAGTCCTGCAGCGCGCTGTCGAGACGAAGCATCGTAAAGCCGTCCGGCCCGTCGTCGGCGGCAAAGAACGCATCGGTCAGCGCCTGCAATCGCCTACCCCATTCGGTCGGCGACGCCGGTTCTCGCAACGCGCGCCAATGGGTGTCGAGACTTTCGATGACGCGGACCAATGGACCCAGCAACACGGCGTCCAGCCCCCCGATCTCATCGAGCGGCTCGATCGATTGCCAGGACGGCTCGGCACCTGATCGTTCGTCGCTCGATCCTCCGGCGTGTGTATCGAAGCACGGCGCGGCTGCGGTCGGTGTGCCGACGGCATATCCGAGTAACATTCGACGCAAGCCGAAGAACCAACTGTTTTGTTCGAGCGCACCCGGAAGATCCAGACTCCGACGCTGTTCGGCGTGCAGCCCCCAGCGGATATTGGCTGCCGAAATCCATCGATGCAATAGCGGAAGGTCTTTCTCGTCGATGTCGAAACGTCGGCGCAATGCCGGTACCTCGAGCAGATCAAGTAGATCGCTGACGGCCAGTCGCGACTGCGGCAGCGCCAGCAGTTTTTCGAGTGCGCCCAACAGCGGATCCTGATGCCGCTGCCCCTGATCGGCCACGCGAAACGGAATGTAACGTGGATCGCTGTGATCGAGCAGGCCGAACACAGCCTGGATATGAGGGGCATACAGACCGATGTCCGGCACCATCACGATGATGTCGCGTGGACGCAGCGAGGCGTCGTTGCCAAACGCGGCCAGCAACTGGTCGTGCAGGATCTCGACCTCGCGCTGCGCGCTGTGTGCGACATGGAAGCGAATCGAGCCGTCGAATGCGAGGCCCCCGTCGTCTCCTCGAATCAATGGCGGCCATTGCTCGCGTGTCTCGCTTAACGGCCGCAATTCGCGAATGTCTTCCTGCAACTGCTGCAGCAAGGTGTCGTCGCCATTCGGTTCGAACAGATCGATCCGCTGACTGATCTCGATAAAACGTTGCTCATAGCGTTCGCGCTCATCGTGCACATCCAGCAAGCCGATGAAATCGCGTCCCTGCTTGCCCCAGGCGGCCAGCAGCGGATGCGAATACAGATGCAACTGCGCTTCGTCGATCTGCTCCGGCGTACCCGGTTTGCGTGTCTGCCGCAGCCGCTCGGCTCGGAGCAGATCCTTGTCGGCAATGATGTTGGCCCAATAGTGTTCGCTCGGGTTGTGCACGCACATCAGCACCTGCGTCCAGTTTGCCAGCGCCGACAGCACCTGCAGTGCCTGTTGCGGCATCGATGAGATACCGAAGACCAGCACCCGTCGCGGCAAGCCCGGCGGACGTGCCTGCGCGCCACCGGGCTCGTTCGCCCTTGTCGATGCCATGGCCGCGACCCGATCCATGAAGCGACGATGTACACCGGCGCGGCTGCCATCGGCATGCTCGGCGCCCACATCGTCTAGCAGCGCTCGCCACAAACGGGGCTGCCAGAGCAGCGTCTCGGGGATTGCCTGCCGAGCGTTGCGGCTGGTCAAAATCGTATCTTCGCCGCGCGCCCAGTCGGCCAGCCAATCGGCGCGATACACCTGGTACTGGTCGAGCAGATCGGCCAGTCGCTCGGAGAGTTGATAGCGTTTGCGCAAATCTTCGTCTCGCGACAGGAAACGGCGCAGGGGCACGAAACTATCTTCGTCCAATAGCGACGGCAGCAGCCGCATCAGGCGCCAGACCAGCAACGACTTGTCGAACGGCGAGATGTGCGGCACCGCGTCGTCGCCTAGCACCGCGCGGTACGCTTGCCAAATGAAACGGGACGGCAGTTGCGCGTCCAGCGCGGCGGCAATACCGCAACCGCCGTCACCGACATCGCGCGCCAGCGCCAATTTCAGCCATTGAGCGATCCCATTACTTTGCACCAGCACCACCTCGTTTTCGAGCGGTGTCAGCGGATAGCGGCTCATCCAGGTCACCAGCAGCGCCCGCAGCGCATCGGGTTGATTGCTGTGGATCACCATGAAGCCGGGGCTTAGCTCTCGCGCGGAAATGTCGGTCATCGATTCGTTTCGGCCATTTAACCCGCCGATGCTATCAAAAGCGACGAGTCAAAGCGAGAAAGTCCCGTCCGATGGCAGCATCCCGCCGACGTCAGCGCCACTCAACCGGCGCTACGGGGTTCGTGCGGGGTTCGTGCGGG
>CAWUJR010000458.1:0-3601 GCA_963922375.1 uncultured Robbsia sp. | reverse complement strand
TTGCCGCCGCCGGTGCATCATTACACGACGGTCGGTACGGTGCCGTTGATGTGGGGCGCGTCTGGGCAGGGCGCGCCTGCGCATTGGCAGCGCATGCCGCTCGACGGCTATCGGTCCGACTTGCCGTCTCGCGGGCGTGAGGGCCGACGCTTCAGCGAAGCGGGTCGGGATTTCGTCGAACTGGACGGCCAGGTCTACCCGTTCTATACGACCCGTGCGGGCAGTTATTTCATCTATAGCGAGTCCAATTCCCGGCTTCCCCCATTGCCTTTGCAGTACAAGAAGGGCACGTTTGGACTGCAAAGGCCGAAACCCGTCGTCATCGACGGCGTGGCACGGGCACCCTCGTCTGACGGTTTCATTCGGGTGAACAACAAGCGCTACATCGTTTTCGATGACAGCGTTATCGAAGTGCCCAGGTCCCAGATCATTGCCGAGGTTCAAATACGGCAATATGCGGTGGCGATCAACAAGGCGCTGCCCGCGCCGAATGCGCAAGGACTCATTGCTGTCGGCGATTTGGGCACGGTGGTCGAAGGCAGTTACGGATACTATCGCGTGAGGCAAAGTTCGAGCAGCGGAGAAGTCCACTTGGTCGATTCACGTGGGGCCAAGACGGGGGGGCAGCTCCATTACAGCGCTGGAACGCGACGCTGGACCGTCGGCTCGGATTTGCGACGCGCGCCGCTGTTTCGCGTTCAAAAGAAGGATAGTCTGGAGATTTATCGGGAAAACCTGGACCATTCGTCGTTTTTGACGCGACGCCCGACGTTACGCAAGGCGATGTCCACCATGCTGGCGGAACTGGATGCGCTGAATCTGTTCAGACCGAACCGTTTGTCTCCGCATGACGCGGGGCGGCCTGATGCCAAACCGATCCTCACATTGCGGCAAGATATCTCGCGCCGCTTGAACGCGCTGCCACACTGGGACGCGTTGAGTGTGAAGGCGAAACAAACGGTCGTCTCCCGCACCACCTTCTCGCAGTTCGCCGACGATCAATGGGCGACGCTGGGTGCGGGCAGCCAGGCGTTCTGTTCGGAAATGCTCGATGCAGCGCAAGCACTGCTGACGGCGTCTGTCGACGAGGCGTGCCTGCTGCAGATTCTATTCAAAGAGTATCCCGGGAGCGGTCGCACTCATGTGGCGTTGCTTTTCTCGGACGATCCGATGTTGTTCGATACGTTTGGTCAAATCAACGTCGCGCAACGTGATGCGATGTTGACGAAGATCGATCACCGGGCGTTCGCCGATTGGTTGTTCGCGCATCGCGCATCGGTGGCGATCATTGATCCATGGGGACCTGAAAAGGTGGTCGATGTCAGCGGTGCGCTGCATCGCAGTGAAGTCGAACTGATGCTGAACGTCAACTTGCGCGAGGCAAAGTTCAATGTGGGGCCCGACGCGCGTTATCGCGTCAGCGCAGTGGAACCCACGCGCGAGCTGAAGGCCGCGCGACGGGATTCAGCGTTTGACGCCTATCAGGGCCGGCCCGCCGATGCGAAGTCGTGTTCACTATTGGGATCGTGCGCACGCTAAACGTCCTCACTGGCGAGGGCACTACATCAACACAATATCGTATTGTTCTTGTGCGACATTTGATTCGACCCTCAGCGACACCGGCTTTTTGATGAAATCGGACAGCATGGCCAGATGCTGCGATTCCTCTTCGAGGAACAAATCGATGACCGCTTGCGACGCGACCACGCGAAA
The DNA here is from genome assembly GCA_963922375.1 of uncultured Robbsia sp. Taxonomy (GTDB): domain Bacteria; phylum Pseudomonadota; class Gammaproteobacteria; order Burkholderiales; family Burkholderiaceae; genus Robbsia. The sequence continues at coordinate 1,888 of CAWUJR010000458.1, read as the reverse complement.
CTCGCGCGGATTGAATTGCCGCGATTCGCGCATCACCTCGCGCATGATCTCGTAGCACAGTGTGCGAGGTGTCTTGATCTGCCCGCGTCCGGTGCAAGTGGGGCAGGGCTCGCACAGCACGTGTGCGAGCGATTCGCGCGTGCGCTTGCGTGTCATCTCGACCAGTCCCAATTGCGAAAAGCCACTGACCGTCACCCGTGTGCGATCGCGCGCCAGCGACTTGTTCAGCTCCGCCAATACCGCGTCGCGATGCTCCTGATTCTCCATATCGATGAAATCGATGATGATGATGCCGCCCAGGTTACGCAAGCGCAGTTGCCGCGCGATCATGTGCGTGGCTTCCAGATTGGTCTTGAAAATCGTTTCGTCGAAATTGCGTGCCCCCACATAGCCGCCGGTATTGACGTCGATGGTGGTCATCGCTTCGGTCTGATCGATCATCAGATATCCGCCGGACTTCAAATCCACGCGACGCGACAGCGCCTTTTGGATTTCCGTTTCGACGTTATACAGATCGAACAACGGCCGCTCGCCGGTGTAATGATGCAGCAGCGGCGCGACGGCCGGCGTGAACTCATGAGCGAAGTCGAGCAGCTTGACCGATGTCTCGCGCGAATCGATCTGGATCTTGCTGGTTTGCTCGGTCACGAAATCGCGCAACACGCGCTGCGCCAGATTCAGATCGTCATACAGCATCGACGCCGGCGGCAAGCGTGTGGCTTGCGCGGCAATCGTCGCCCAGGTCTTGCGTAAGTAGGCGACATCGCTCGCGAGTTCTTCGCTGCTCGCGTCCTCGGCCATCGTACGAACGATGTAGCCGCCTTTTTCGTCAGGGGGCAGCACTGCAATCAGCCGGGCGCGCACGGCTTCGCGTTCCGCTTCGCTGCCGATTTTTTGCGAGACGCCGATATGCGGTTCCTGCGGCAGATAGACCAGATTGCGTCCGGCGATGCTGATCTGGGTAGACAGGCGCGCGCCCTTGGTGCCGATCGGATCCTTGATGACCTGCACCATCAACGTCTGCCCTTCGAACACGATTTTTTCGATCGGTTGTTGCGGGGTATGCGCGGCATGGTGATCGGGGCGCGGCTGCCAGATATCGGCGACGTGCAGAAACGCCGCCCGTTCCAGACCGATATCGATGAATGCCGATTGCATGCCGGGCAACACACGGACCACTTTGCCGAGATACACGTTGCCCACGCGCCCGCGAGAAAGCGTCCGTTCAATGTGCAGTTCCTGCACGGCGCCCAGTTGAACCAGGGCAATCCGCGTTTCCTGCGGGGTGACGTTGATTAGGATCTCTTCGTTCATCGTGTCGTGCGAGGTGCCATGCCGCCCATCCCAATCGGGAGATGCCCAGCTTGGCACGATATAGGGAATGACCACATCGTACGTCATGCGGGACGGTTTTGGGCATTCGATCGGGGTTTGCCTTACCGGGGCACATGACCACGCAGTGGGCGACGGCAGCGAGGGCGCCGTCTCTCGAGGTAGGCCCGAGCGTCAGAACGCGACGTGGGCCTGGCGAAGCAGCGCCGCGGTTTCGAACAACGGCAGGCCCATCACGCCCGAATAGCTCCCGTTCAATGTCTCGATGAACGCGGCGGCACGCCCCTGGATCCCATACGCACCGGCTTTGCCGAACGGCTCGCCGCTGGCGACATACGCGTCGACCTGGGTGGCATCCAGCGTCGCGAAGCGCACTGAGGATACCGATAGCGCGCGGACGATCATGTCGTCGCTCCGTACCACGGCGATGGCGGTCAGCACCTGATGCGTGTTGCCCGACAACTGTCGCAGCATCGAGGTGGCGTGCGCCGCATCGCTGGGCTTGCCGAGGATTTGCCCGTCGAGCGTGACGGTCGTGTCGGCGCAGAGGATCGGC